>JBBSRC010000032.1:0-38174 GCA_038243395.1 Flavobacteriales bacterium
ATTGATGCTAAGTATTTCTTGCAATCTTCATTAGTTCTGAACCGATCAGAGAACTCTAGAAGATTTTGACCTTTAAAAACATCCATAATATTATGTATTTACTGACAATAAAGATACGTATTTAGATACTGACCTCTATTATATTAAATTAAGATGGTACTTGACATAGCTTCGAGTCAATATTTCTACTTTTTTATAGTTAGGAACCCTAATTCGGGTTGATTTGATCTCTAAGGCCGGAGTGTTTTTTAATTTCTTAAGCAGCTGGCTGTAATAACGATAAGCCATGAACACTCCAAATTTAGCTTCAATTGGTAAATCCTTTATACCTTTTAATCCCAAGGAGAAGTCGTTTTCAATATCATCAATAATGCTTTGTTTTGACGCTTCATCCAATTGATTTAGATTGGTATTAGGAAAGTACGTGCGACTTAAATCTTCGTGATCTGCTTTTAAATCTCTTAAGAAATTCACTTTTTGAAACGCAGAACCTAAACTCATAGCACCTTCTTTTAAGGCTTCGTATTTCTCAAAATTTCCTTTAACAAACACTTTTAGACACATCAATCCTACGACATCTGCCGAACCGTAAATGTACTGTTTATAATCTGCCTCAGTCAGATAAGTACTTTTATGCAGATCTAAGCGCATGCTTTTCATAAAAGAATCCACAAGATGCCTATCAATATTATATTTATGATAGGTTTCTTGAAAGGCATTCAAAATCGGATTCAGGCTTATTTTCTCTTGTATCGCAAATTGCAGATCAGATTCGAAGCGATTAAAAAGAACTTCTTTGTCATAATCGTGAAAGGAATCCACGATTTCATCTGCAAACCTTACAAAGCCATAAATATTATAGATGTCCTGTCTGATACTAGTTGCCAGCATTTTGGTAGCAAGAGAAAATGACGTGCTGTAAGAGTTTGTAACGACCTTGCTGCATTGATGCGAGACGATGTCAAATAGTGCTTTCATGAGCGTTGAGGGTATGAAATTTTTATATAAGTCTGGCAATCGATTTTTTTGAAAATAAATGATATTAATACTACGTACCTGAAAACGAACAGTTGACCAAAAAATACAGATTGTCTGTCTTTTTTAATTCTTGTTTTAAAAAAGCAATGCGCACCAGCGCGTTTGCGATTCCGTAAGCAATACTTTTTTAAGGGTAAAAGTCTTCTACGAAGTCTTTTATATAAAATAACTTTTTAAATATAACGTTATTTTTTACGTTTTGCCAAAATAATTTTCCATATGATCGTATGTTTTAGCTATGTCGCCCATCGTTTTCTTTTTTCAAAGAAGGTCATGCCATCATCATTTCTAAGAAGATCAGATCTAAAATAATTCAAAAAAACAGGAACTAATTCTGGATATATTTAAAATCACAATTTAATTTGTTTAACAAAATTACGTATAAGTTAAACAAAAAACAATTTTAAAAGATTAAATCGTTTCGATTAAGCTGTCGATTGTTTTAAATGTTTTAATATTATCTGGTAGCGTCTCGGTGTCAACGTGTTGTGTCATTTGTCCAAGGATCCAGAATTCGTGTTTATTATCTTTTAAAAGTTGTGAATGAAAATCTGCAAGATAATCGGGAAGCTCATCTTTAAGAGGCTTGACGGTAAAGTAAGAAAGAAAAGTAACCTTGTCGTAATAGGCCAGTACATCCGTTAAGCTCGTTATGGGAACACTCGGTCCCAGGAAAATCGAACGCTGTCCTTTGGCGTTGAGTTCATAATTGATAAACATGAGACCAATTTCATGGATTTCATTTTCCGGCAAAAAGAGAACAAATGCATTATTGTGTTCTACTTTGTTCTGAGCTTGTAAAAGCTCCGTATTGACTAATATTTTTTGTCGGATAAGGGAAGTGATAAAATGTTCATGAGCTGGAGTGATGGTATCCGTTTGCCACAACATACCAACTTCAGAAAGAAATGGTAAAAATACCTCATAGAAAATACTTCTAAACGATTTCGTTTTAATCAGTCCGTTGTATGTTTCAAAAAAAAGCTCTTGATTAAAATCCAACATGGCCAATTTGAAGGTGTTAATAGCATGGTTTTTTAAATGGCCAGTACTGGCAAATTCTCTGACCTGCTGATGGATTTCCTGCGTTTTTAAGGAGGCTATTTTAGATATTTTAATGCCGTTATTGTTCAGGAAACTTATGTTTAGAAGCTTCTGAAGATGGCTTAAATTGTAAAATCTTATATTGGTATCAGTGCGTTCTGGCTCGAGAAGATCATAGCGTTTTTCCCAAATACGGATGGTGTGTGCTTTGATGCCAGTAAGGTTTTCTAAGTCCTTTATACTGAATACGGATTTAATGTTGTTCATTCTTTTTTGAAAATTCTACAACAAAATTACGCTAAATAATGATATGTTTAAAAAGGAATGTGAATTACAGTAGAAATATGGCAGTAATGCGAGAAAAACAGAAGTTTCTTTATTTATACCTTATTTAGGTTTAAAAACTAAAAACGAGTTTTGAAATAACTAAAGTTGGTTATTATTAAAATAATGTGCGCACGAGAAGACTCGAACTTCCACGACCTAATGGCCACCAGCCCCTCAAGCTGGCACGTCTACCAATTCCGCCACGTGCGCATTATATTATTAATAACTAGATTTGTTTTGCTTGGTATCCAAAATGTATCCAAAAGAACTTTAGCGCTGCAAATATAAAAAATCAATTATTTTAATGTGGATATTTTCCATTTACTTTTAATTTGTTGTCGTTTTAATTCATCTGAAGCACAATTCATCACAAATTACATCTTGTTGGAGACGTCTTTTTGACCGAAGTAATTAAGAATTTTATCAAAGTAAAAAATAAGCCTTTCTGTTATTTTGTGATTAGGTTACAAAAAAAATGAATCGAAGCCATAGGTCCTAGCGTATTGTAGTATTTTTTGAGGATATAATTTTTTATACTATTATTAATAGGTGTGCAAATATCCCACAATCTTGGAGTATTGCATACTTCTAAAACATATCATATGAAATCAATTTGGAATGGTACCTTAAGTTTTGGGCTTGTATCAATACCCATAAAAATGTACTCCGCATCTGAAAATCGCAATTTGGATTTGGATATGCTAGATAAGCATGACCAAGCGCGCATTCGTTATAAAAGAGTTAATGAAGACACCGGAAAGGAAGTAGAGTGGAAGGACATTGTGAAAGGTTTTAAAAAAGATGATACTTATATTATCCTAGAAAAGGAAGATTTTGAAAATGCCAATATCAAGAAAAGTAAAACTATCGATATTGAAGAGTTTGTTGAAGAAACCGAAGTGGCGGATATGCTTTTTAAAAACCCATATTATCTCGAGCCACAAAAAGAAGGCGGAAAGGCATATAACCTGTTGCGAGATGCTTTGAAAAAAACGGGGAAACTTGGGGTTGCTACTTTTGTGATGCGCCAAAAAGAAAACCTGTCGCTCATTGGTGTGTATCAAAACGTGATTGTCTTGCATGTGATTCGCTTTGCAGAAGAAATCCGCGATCCAAAAGAAGTAAAGATACCCACAACGAAAACTTCAGAAAAGGAGATTGCAATGGCAGAAAACCTGATTGAAAATTATACAGAAAAATTCGATTTTAAAAAATACAAAGACGTTTATAATAAACAACTTCTGAAAATTATAGATTCAAAAGTTTCCGGCAAAAAAATTAAAGTCGAGAAAACGAAAAGCGAACCTACTGCAGCCAAGGATTTGATGGCGAAATTAAAAGCGAGTTTAGAACAGCGTAAAAAGAAAGCTTCTTAATATGAGTTTAGAAGTCTATCGCAAGAAACGAAGTTTTGAGGACACCCCCGAACCTAAGGACATTCTTGATGATGCTGACCAATTTCGTTTTGTCATTCAAAGACATCGCGCAAGCCATTTGCATTATGATTTACGCTTAGAAATGGAAGGCGTTCTTAAAAGTTGGGCTGTACCAAAAGGCCCCTCCATGAATGTTAAAGATAAGCGGTTGGCCGTGCACACGGAAGACCATCCGGTGGCTTACCTCACTTTTGAAGGCGTCATTCCGAAAGGAAATTATGGTGCCGGGAAGATGACTATTTGGGATAAGGGCACTTACGCCAACTTATATCCAGAGCAAAACTTGTCTACCGATTATGCTGATGGTAAATTGAAAATTGTTTTCCACGGCGAGAAAATCAAAGGTATTTTTACACTGGTGCGTTCTTCTTCGATGAATAAAAAGGACCAATGGTTGTTCATCAAACACGACGATCAGTTTGCCACCCAACTTAATTATGACGCTGAGGATTTTACCTTAGAAGCTTTTTCCAATCACGACTTGAAAAGTGATGTTAAACTCGATTTAAAATCGTTTGTCAAACCCATGCTTGCCTCGCCCGGAACCAAGATCTTTAATGACAAAAATTGGATCTATGAATTAAAATACGACGGGTATCGCGTACTAGCTAATATTGAGTCAGGAACGGTAGAACTTTATTCCAGAAATGGAATTTCTCTAAATGAAAAGTTTAAAATTGTTTATGATGAATTGAAGGAAATAGAGCATTCCGTTATATTGGATGGCGAAATTGTAATATTGGATGCCAAGGGTTTACCGCAGTTTAATGCTCTGCAAAATTATAATGCGGACGTTACCAAAGGCATATTGATATATTATGTTTTTGACGTGTTGCATCTTAATGGTCATGACACTTTGGAACTCCCTTTATTGGACCGAAAAGAATTATTGAAATCCTTAATTCCAGATTCGCCGCACATTCAGTATTGTGACCATGTGGAAGCGATGGGATTAACCGTGTACGATCAAGCAGTTAAAATGGGAATGGAAGGCGTAATTGCTAAAAAGGCCGATTCTAAATATGATCCTAATGTGCGTTCTTCATCATGGTTAAAATTCAAAAAAATAGAAAATACTGAAACTATTATTTGCGGGTATACCTTATCAAAAACTACATCCCGAAAATTTGCATCCTTAATTTTAGGAATGGTCGAAGAGGGCGATTTGGTATATGTGGGAACCTGTGGATCGGGATTTTCAGAACAACAAATTACCGAGCTCTATCACAAATTTGAAGTTCTGGTAACAGAGAAGCCTAATTTTGAAATTGGTCAACATCTTAAAGGAAGAAAGGCGGTTTGGCTGATCCCTAAATTGGTGTGCGAGGTAAAGTTTTCAGAGTGGACACCTTCTAATATCATGCGCCACCCTGTTTATCTGAGATTGCGGGAAGATAAAAATATTGAATTTGATTCGTCTACAGAAAGCCAACCGATACCAAAATCACCAAAGTCTAAAGATTCTGAATTTTCTCTCGAAGTGGACAATATTAAAGTGCAAATCACAAATCCGGATAAAATGTATTGGCCAAATGCCAAATTGACCAAATATGATCTCTTGGATTATTATATTAAAATCTCCGATTATATCCTTCCGTACTTAAAAGACCGACCTGAAAGTTTGCATCGCCATCCTAATGGGATTTCCGGCGATTCTTTTTACCAAAAGGATCATGAGAATTTGCCAAATTGGATTGAAACCGTGGCAATCAAATCAAAATCCTCGGAAAAGGAAATCAATTATTTATTGTGTCAAAATCAAGCCAGCTTATTATATATGAACAATTTAGGGTGTATAGAATTGCATCCATGGCATTCCACCATCTATCAATTGGATAAACCAGATTATGCTATTATTGATCTGGATCCTTCGCCAGAAAATTCCTTTGAAGAGGTTATAGAAGCTGCTCTTATAGTAAAAGATGTACTTGATCGTGCAAAAATAAAGGGATTTTGCAAAACTTCTGGAGCCTCAGGAATTCATATTTACCTTCCCATGGGAGGATTGTATTCGTATGAAGAGGCAAGGGATTTCACTAAGTTATTGTGTGTTTACGTTAATGAACAGTTGCCAGATCTAACTACGTTGGAGCGGTCAATCAAAAAAAGAGGACCAAAAATCTATCTGGATTATTTGCAAAATAGAAAAGGACAAACCATTGCCTCTGCGTATAGTGTAAGACCCGAAGTACGCGCTACAGTTTCAACACCTTTGGATTGGTCAGAGTTAAAGACAGGATTGCGAATATCTGATTTTACCTTAGAAACCGTACCAACACGCGTTACTGATAAGAAGGATATTTTTATTGGAATTTTCGAAAAGGGTATCGACATGAATAAAGCCATTGATCATTTAATGAATTTGTAAAATAAGTGTTTGAGTTATAAATTCAGTCATTTGAATTAATATTGATTAGTTCTTATGATTACATTTATGTAAATCTAAATACATTTTAAAATGGCTACACAAGATAAAAATCAGAAAAAAGATGCAGCGAAAAAAGATGCAACAAAAAAAGATGATCCTAAAAAATCACCTACCACAAAAAAACCTGCAGCATCGCCTAAGAAAAAATAATTATATTTTTACTTATTTAAAACTCTTGAATCACTTTGTTGTTCAAGAGTTTTTTATTGTAGGCCATAGTATAATATTGACAATTAGATCTTTGTTACGTTGTGGTTATAAATTTCTTCCAACTGAAATTTTACTTTTCGAGATACTATTTAAATGCATTGAGAAAAGAAGATTGGTTTCTTAAAGGTAATTTTAAAATGAATTATAAATAACCTGATTATGAAAATCTATATTAAATTATTTTACGTCCTTATAATGACCATGTTAATGTCTTGCGATTTTGGTAAAAACAATTCACCAAATCATAGTACAGAGGGACGAACAGTTCCGGAAAATAAAGAAATCACCAATACAAATAATTATAAGAAAACAGGAAACTTTGAACAAGCCGATGAAAATTTGGTTGGCAGTGATAAAGTTGCGGATACCATAATTGAAAATTGGAATCTGGATAGTCCGAAAAGAAGAGAAAGCCTCTATTCTCGCTTTAACATGACGCAAGATCAGATTCAACGTTATGAAAAAGCATTGCAGGCCTGGAAAGATTCTGACAAGGAGGATGCTTATAAATTACTTTCTGCTGGTGCCAAAATTAAAGAAGAGGACCATATTTTGAAAGACATTTTGAACGATTCGCAATATAAACAATACCGCGAATGGTCAAAGGCTAACGATTTGAGAAATTAGATATTAAGGGTTTAAACATTTTTGAATAAATAATAATTCTTGTTTTAGAACTTGATTTATTCAAGATTCAAATTCGCAATGGCTTGTTAAAGTTTTTTTAAAGTACACCGTAGGAAGTAGCACCCTGAAATCTCTGTCGCCTTGGAATTTTTATTCCAAAAGTGGCGCAGTGATATTCTTTAAGTTAAAATTTTTATTGAATGAGCAACGGCTTTGATTCTGTGTGAGTTAAATTTATCAAGAAGTTTGAAGAGTTTTATTTTCAAGCTATAACTAACTTAAATTTACGATTATGACAGAAATAAAGATTGAAAAGAAAAAGCCGATTTGGCCATGGATCCTTCTAGTCCTGCTGGTATTGGGGATTATTGCCTATTTTGTTTATGCGAATCCAGATAACGATAAAAACGATGATTTTGATGATGACGTTACCAATGAACAGGTCATTGATTCGAGACAAGATCGCATGGGTAGTGACAGTATTAGTGGACGTCAATCTTATGGAGGTGTATACGACGGATACCAAGCATTTGATGAATCTATAAGAGATTCCACTAGAATTGCAGTGGATTCATCCTATACTAAAATAGCTTTTACAAATTTGACCAAGGTGGTGGTTAAACAAGCAGACAAAAATGATATAGAAGATTCAAATGCTTTGGATGACCTGAGAAACTATTCGATGCTCATTACAGGAGTTTCTAAAACATCCACTAATATGGAAAATTTTAAAAACTTTAAAACGCTGTGTGATAAAATTGGTTCCGTGATCGGAGACATTCAAGCCAAAAGTTATCCTAATTTGCAACAAGAATCATCAGATCTCAAACAGATTGCATCAAAAATCAGTGTCTCTACTCCGATGAATAAACAGCAAACTGATATTAATGCCTTTTTGCAAAAGAGTAGAGAAATTTTAAATTCCATGAATTAAAAACAAAACATTATGACAGAACAAGCAAAACATCTCTATTACATAAGTGAATTATCAGATTATAAAATAGCGGAAGGATATCCTGATATTAGAGGTTGGGATGTAAAGGACATTGACAACCGGGTCATCGGTAAAGTAGATAACCTTTTAGTTAATAAAGCAGCAGAACGCGTTGTTTATTTGGACATTGAGGTAGATAAAAGTATCATTGACGCTAAATATGATCCTTACGGAACGCCTACTAATACTGATGTACGAGAATTTGTAAATAAAGACGGAGAAAATCATATTATTATTCCGGTAGGTTTGGTGGATTTGAATGATGATTCAAATTATGTGTATACCGAGGCAATTGATCACAGAACATTTTCTGAGACCAAAAGATACCGGAAGGGAGATACGATTAACCGAAATTACGAAAAGCAAGTTTTAGGTTCCTATGGTAGAAAACAGAATGCAGCAACTGGTAGAAAACAGAATATAGCAACGGATCGTGATCATACGAATGCTTTGAACGAGGAAGCTCAAACGAATATCTTAAACGATGAAAATCGCTTGAGAGAAATTATTCGTGAAGAAATAAGAAAATACCATCATGATACCGACAAAAATAATCTTTACGGAGATTCAGATTCCTATCGTGGGACCACAGATATCGATGACGCCGTAATTATTACCGACGAAGAGACGGAACTTAAAAGACGACGTGAAAATGATGACGTGTTTGATGATGATAAATTTTATGAGCGCAAGGAATTTGATGACAATCGTTTTAAAAACCTAACTCCGGGTCTATAAATTACAGAATTAACTGAAAGCTTAATTATAATAAAAAAAGGGAATTTACAAAATGTAAATTCCCTTTTTTTATTTGAAAATATTCGTATTGAAAATAAATTTAAAGGACCGATAACCCTAAATAGGTAATTAAAAGACCTCAAGCCCTGGCTTAATTACAAGTCGTGTATGTTAATGATTCTGTTAAAATTTGTAGTTTATTCCTTAAGTCTAAACCTTATGAGGAAAACTACTTTATTAAATTTTGCGTTATTCACAAGCATTGCTATTCAGGCTCAGGAAACTGAAATTATTTTGACGCAGTTCGCGGATCAGGTGCTGGTTAACGGAGCGGTTTCTTGTTACGGAGGAGATAACGCCTGGTATCGGGAATATGTTCTTTCTCAGGAAGGTGTTGCTACCGATGTTCAAGTTATCGGCCTGCAATTTGGCGTTGAATTTGTTGTTTTTAATGAAGATTTAAAAATATATGCCTAAACTTTTTTCGGTTTTCCTCTGAACTTTAATTCGGCTAATCCCCCAGAACCTATTGCTTCAGGAAGCATAACTGTTGAGATATCAAATTGGGTAAAATTATTAGGGCCGATTTTGATGCACCAGTATCGGTCCCAACTGGCTCTAGCATTGTAGTCAGTATTGTCAACCCACTTTTACCAGAAATCCTGTATATTTAGGCGTTACCGAGCAAGAAACCAAGACAAGTTTCATGAGCACCAAAAATTGTAATTTTAACGTTCAACCTGAAACCGTGGTTAAAATTGGATTTCCAGATTCGCGCCATCTCCTTAACCTGATCGTTTTGGGCGAAACACTTTCAATAAACAACAGTGTTGCTGAAAATGTACAATTTTCCCGAACACTACTAATGGCAATCTTAATTTAAAAATTTCCGTCTCATATTTAAATTTTAAATTTTAAATGTTAATATGTTTGATGTTTTGGGTAAGCATGTTGCAGTTTCTTATGTCAATCAAACCCTTAATATGGCAAGCTTGCCACAAGGTTTTTACATGCTGAAAGTAGAAACTTCTCAAGGAGTATTAATCAAAAAGATTGTGAAGCAGTAAGACGCTCTGGTATTTTTAAAAATAAGTTATGGGTATTATTTTAAAGATTTAATTTAAAGCGGACTGGTATATATTGAAAAATCCATTTAAAGCTGTCTGTTAGTCATCTAAGCAGGTCTTATTGGATACCCCTGATTTAAATTTTTGTCGTAGGATGATCTAAGATAACAATCTTGCTTTTTTCAAAAAGTTCTTCTATTTTCAATTTGAAATTTTATATTCTCTTGAACAAATCAAATTTTACTCTTTACATAAAATCAGAATATATTTAGAAGATGAAATTACTGATGAAAAATTCGTGAAAGCATCAGCTATTATCCACATGTTTTGAAAAGAATTGAATTTAAGACATTTCAAATCTTGACATAATTAATATGTATTTACCTTAAAATAGGAATCCATATTTAGAAATATTTAAAATAGTGCACCATGGCTAACGTATATTCTAATGAATATTATTTAATCGATGTATAGCATTCTGTAGATTAACCTAATAGAAAAAGGGGAAATGGTTTTTTATTGGTAAATTGTAGGTTCATTTTTTGATAAAAAGGTAATTATAGAATTGTCTTTATTGAGGATCTAAAGGGAAACACAGTCATCCCGTTTTCTGATTTCCAAAGTTTAAGTTAGATTCGCACCTTGTCAAAAATTTTTTAACTTTAATTTTAGTAAAATGCGTAGAAGTATTTTTAGTTTATTTTTAATTTTTTCGGTTTTAACTTCATGTGTTAAAGACGAAATTAAAAATCAAGAAAAGGAGTTATTGAGCTTCATCTTTAAGAGTGCAAATAATCCAGATTTACACAAAGATATTCATGGTGTTATTGATGGGGCAACCCTACGTCTACTTCTTCCTATAGACGTGGATTTGACGAGTCTGGTGGCGAGCTTTGAATTTGTGGGGCAAAATGTCTTTCTGAATGGGATTAAACAGGTATCAGGATTAACTGAAAATGATTATAGTGACGAACTTTTTTATGAGATAGAAGCAGAAAATGGAACCATTTTATCTTATCAACTTGTCGTAGAATATCTTCAATTTACCTCTTTTTATTTCAACGTAGAAGAAAACAAAGGATTAAGTAAAGATTATGAGTTGAGGTTTTCACAAGATACACTTCGAATTAGAATGAAGGGCACCAGTAAAAATCTCGTTGCTTCATTTGAGACTAATGCCGCAGATATTCGGGTCAATAATAATGTGCAAATAAGTTCTATTACCGAGAATGATTTTTCTCATCCAGTTACTTACTCTTTGACTAATGATGAAGGAATTTCGCAGGACTATGTAATTGTAGTAGAGTGGCAAAAAGCTATTCCTCAATTTTATATCCAAACAGAAGGCACCATGCCTATAGTGTCTAAAGATAATTATATGCAAGCTAAGCTATCCATCGATGGGGTAGATGTATATGACGATTTTGAAGGGGCTACCGAAATTAGAGGAAGAGGGAATACGACTTGGGGACGACCGAAAAAACCTTATCGCATAAAATTGAATAAAAAAGCGTCAATTCTTGGACTGAAAGAAGCCAAAAATTGGGTGCTTTTAGCGAATCACTTCGATGAAACTTTAATGCTTAATGCAGTTGCCATGAAAATTGGAAGACTGCTTGATATCGAATACGCAAATCATATGATCCCCGTTGAGTTAACGGTTAATGGCGAATTTCTTGGTAATTACATGCTCACTGAGCAAATAGAAGTAGATGATAATAGGGTAAATATTAAAAATGGTGGACAATTATTAGAAATGGATACTTATTACAAAGGCGATTGGAAATTTAAAACTGCTTCATACAATCTGCCTATCGAGATAAAGTATCCCAAACTCAAAAAGTATGAAACCATAGATGCGCAACAAGAACTTATCCAAATAAGATCTGAATTTGAGGAGTTTGAAAGTAAAGTGTTTGCTTCCAGTTTTCCCAACTCCGGTTATCTTGATGTATTCGATCAAGAAGCACTGGTAAATTATTTGATTGTCTATATGCTTACTGGAAACAGCGAAATAAATCATCCAAAAAGTACGTACTTATATAAACCAAAAGACGGAAAATATACTATGGGTCCGATTTGGGATTTTGACTGGGCTTTTTCTTTTGATGGTAATAGCAAACATTTTAATCGTACGGATGAACCTCTGTTTTGGAACAATGGCCACACAAATGTAGGAGCAGTTTTTTTCGAAAAACTATTAACAGATCCTTCTACAAAACAACTGTTAATGCAAAAGTGGTCAAGTTTTAAGGGAACCCAACTTGAAGAACTAATTGTTTATATTGAAGATTATGCTACACTAATTAAAAATTCGCAAAGCCGTGATCTTGAAAAGTGGAATATTGGAAGTACTAATTTTGATAGGGATATTACGGAGCTGATATTTTGGGTTCAAAACAGAGCCAAATTTCTCGACGGTTATATCGCAGGCCTATAAGGTGAGCAAGTGCGTGGCCTTATATCCATTAATAATGCCATTTACTAAATTTATTGCTATTCCTAAAACCCAATAGAAGCATTGGTGTTTATTTTATTATACTACAAACCTTGCCGTCTTACGATTGCAAGGTTTTTGTTTATTAGCCATTCTAGCTAATCTCTAAAAGTGGTTTATATTTATCAAGAATAATTCAAAAAAGCATAAAATCTAAGTCGGTCAATGCGGAAAACACTTCTCCGATCGTGCAAACACTAAGGATTTTAGTGATTTTATTTTAGCATCTGTAATCCCTAAAGAACCAGAATATTGCTGTCAGGGAAACCTTTAGTTTTAATCGAGATAATTCAAGTGCTTCAGATAAAAACAAACTAGAAAAAGTGCATTTTTTTAGTAATAATTCTGACGTATTAATCATTAATTGGCAATAAAAGTAAATATAATTCGTAATTGCATTTCATTATTTATCAACTATTCATAGATCTAATAGATTTTTTTATATATTTACAAACCGACGGGTCGGTTTTCATTTATAAATAATTTTATCTCAGAATGTATTTATGGCTATCAAACTAGATCAAGACAACAGTGAAAATAAAATCCCTAGTAAGGAATTGATCTTAAAAACGGCTTATGGTCTATTTTTAAAAAAAGGGTACCAATCGGTTTCCATAAAGGATATTATGGAAGCCAGTCATCTTTCAAAAGGGGGTATCTACCATTACTTTGAGAGTAAAGAAAGCATATTGTTCGCGGTATTGGATCAATACTTTTTTAAAGAACTAAATATTAATGAATACGCATTCAATGATCTTGCTTTCAAAGAGCGCATCATAAAAGTTTATATGAGAGGTGTAAGACTATTTGCTATGGTCGAATCTATGGGAAAGAATGGCATTAAATATCCGATACAAAGGTTATTTCACTTTCAATTAGAGTGTGAAAACTTCCCAGAAATTAGAACGCAATTCAGCGATACTTCAAAAGCGTATGCAAAACATATACAGGACATTGTTTATGAAGGTATTCAAAACGGTGAAGTTAACAAAGAGCAAGATCCGGAAACTTTAAGTATTCAAATCGTTGGAATGATTGAGGGTATTGCGATCCATAACTCTACAGTTAAGAAAGATATTGGTGTTATGCTGACTGAAAAATACGAAAAGGTATTTAATAGTTATTTCAATTTTATTTGTTCTAACCCGTAAAACCCAGAAATGAAAAATCGGAATACAGTTTTAAAAACAAGCATAACAGGCCTCATATTATGTAGTCTGATGTTGTATTTCTTTCCATCACATAAAGCGGATGCTTATACGGACTTAGCGCAATTGAATTGCCACTGTCCACCGGGATTTAAACTTAACGAAGAAAATAGATGTATTTCGCAGAATTTATATCTGCAATATGATTCTCCAAATAATATAGGAGTAGGAGGACTTCAAACTGGCCTGCCAGAAGTACGCGATGGATTTACGCCCCAAGAAATTGATTTAGGGAGATACTTGTTTTTTGATCCTGTTTTGTCCCTGGATGGCAGTATGTCCTGCGCTACCTGCCATGTTCCTGCAAAAGGTTTTAGCGATGGCTTACCCACGAGTATGGGGAACAACAATTTAAAATTAAACAGAGGTGCACCATCATTGTGGAATGTTGCGTATTTGAATCGACTTTTTTGGGATGGTCGTGCAAATAGCTTGGAAGAACAACTGGAGGGCTCCTTGTTTTCGGATGACGAAATGGCAAATACTCCAGAAAATTTACTCGAGACTTTAAATAATATTAATAACTACAGACACTTGTTTGCAGAAGCTTATCCGGAAAGAGATAAAAAAAAGGACATCAACCTCAAGGAAATTGCTAAGGCCCTTTCGGCGTTTCAAACTTCATTAATTTCATTGAATAGCAGATATGACCACTATGTTCATGGCTATCATGAGGCCTTAAATAGTAAAGAAATTGAAGGAATGAACGTGTTTCGGTCTTTTGTTGCCAGATGTGCTGAATGTCATACGCCACCGCTTTTTACAAATCAACAATTTGCAGTGATAGGCACGCCAGAACCAGACGGTTTACCCTTGGATCCCGGAGCGGAGTTACCTTTTAAGGATAAGACCATGCGAGGTGCTTTTAAAGTGCCAAGCTTAAGAAATATAGAAAATACCGGACCTTATATGCATTCTGGAAAGTTTGAAACTTTAAGAGAAACCGTTGAATTTTATACCAAAGGTCGCGGTCATGCTGTGCCTGAAGGAGAGGACCTCCGGATTCATTGGCATATTTGGGAACCTAATTTAAGTGATTATGAGTTAGACAGACTTGTCGATTTTTTAAAAACCCTTACTGACGAATCTTTTCTTCCAAAAATCCCTGAGGCTTTGCCCTCTGGTCTAAAACATTCTACATAAAAAATCTCTAACCACTAAACCACTAAAACAATGAAATCAACTTTATTTAAAATTATTGGCGGAGTTCTATTGATTGCCCTTGGCGTGTTTTTAGGGAAAACATATTTCTCATCGAGTGGCGAAAGTACCGTGCCCATGCCTTCCACCATGCAATATCGAAATGTAGGTTTATCAAATGACACCACTCAAGTTGCACAAAGGAAAGAATTTACAGGACAGGTAATTGAAGTTAAAAATGGAGGCTCCATCCAAGCAGCCGTAAAAGCCGCTAATCCTGGCGATTTAATACGGGTGTTCCCTGGTGTATATTCAGAAAATGTATATATCGATAAAGATGACATTAGTTTACAGGGTGTTGTTATTAAAGGAGAATGGCCAACATTGGATGGCAAAAAGGAAATCAATGATGCCATTTTGTATTCAGGAAATGGCATTTTAATTGAAAATTTTAAAATTGTCAATTATAAGGGTAATGGCATTATGGGCCAGGCTGGAAATAACTTTATAATTCGAAATAATTGGATTATTGACACCGGTGTTTATGGCATCTTTCCTCAGTATGGTAAAAACGGATTAATAGAAAATAATGTGTTGAGTAAAATCGCTGATGCGGCTATTTACGTGGGGATGTGTGACAATATAGATGTGCGAAGTAATGAGGTGTTTGATAGTGTAGCAGGAATAGAAATTGAAAACTCAAGACATTGTTTAGTAGAGAATAATTATGCACATAATAATACAGGGGGTCTTTTAGCTTTTATTACGCCAGGACTTCCAATTAAAACGGCCTTTAATATCATTTTCAGAAACAATTTTGTGGTCAACAATAACCATCCAAACTTCGGAGCTCCAGGTTCTACTGTTGCAAGTATTCCTCCAGGTACAGGAATTCTTATTATGGCAGCCGATGACGTTATCGTCGAAGGCAATATCATTACCGGAAATAACAGTACGGGGATAACCATCGTCGATTTAGAGAATGGCGATCCAAAAGCGAATGATCCAAATTCAGAAGGTAATCCAGATCGTATTGTGATTTTGGATAATATCATGTATGATAATGGTAGCACTCCAACTGGAGCAATAAAAGCCATGCTGCTCACTCAATTCGAAACAAAGGGGCCAGATATTTTTGCCTTTGGTGGAGGAGTGGGAAGTACGATCAGAGATAAAAACAAGTACCGTACGTTTGGTTTAGGGGATTATGGCCAGGCTCAAATAACGGATACAAAAGATATAAAAACGATGATGTTGCCGGCTCCAGTGGCACCACGTTCAGTTTCAGAGCATGAACTTGGCGAAATTACTTATTATGGCGTTTGTGCTGGCTGTCACGCTTTTGGCACTACGTTAATTGGTGTTGACACTCAAATTATTAAAGAGATTTATGTAGATAACCCACAAGGGATTGTAAATTATATTACCAAACCTCACAACCTCCGAAAGGATTTTCCAGATATGCCACCGCAAGATTATTTATCGGATGCCGCTAAAATGGCCGTTGCGGAATACATCCTAAATATGACCCATTAACAACAATGAATTCTAACTAATCAAAACTAAATATATGAACAAATTTCTCTTAATCGTAATGATGATTGGATTTTCCATCTCATCGTTTGCTCAAAAAACAGTTTCTGGTCAGGTGCTTGAAAGGGACACGAACATGCCTCTAATAGGTGTTACGATAATGGTAAAAAACTCTGATAAAGGTGCAACGACAAACTTTGACGGAAATTATGAAATTAGAAATGTTACCGATACGGATGTTTTGGTGTTTTCCTATTTGGGATATAAAACACATGAAGTTTCTGTAAACGCTCAAACTAGGATTAATGTGACCCTCGATACCGATGCACAACAAATGGATGAAGTTGTCATTACCGCTTTAAATATTCAGAGAGATAAAGAATCACTTGGTTATTCTGTTTCGCAACTTTCTGCAGCAGAAGTCAATGTTGCTAAAGAGAATAACGTAATGAATTCACTTTCGGGTAAAGTTGCCGGGCTTCAGATTAGTCAAGGCAATACGGGAGTTGACGGATCAAGCCGAATTTTACTAAGAGGCGTGACCACTATTAATGGATCAAACCGACCGTTGGTGGTTGTTGATGGAATCCCAATTAGCGGTGGTGCCAGTGGTGGTAATCAATGGGGTGGTGTTGATCGCGGTGATGCGCTGTCAGATATTAATCCAGACGATGTTGAATCGATCAGTGTCTTAAAAGGTGCCGGAGCAGCTGCGGCTTATGGATCTTTAGGGATGCATGGTGTTATTTTGATTACTACCAAGTCAGGAGGTCATAAGAAAGGTATCGGTATCTCACTAAATTCTTCTTTTTCATTTACAGAAATCTCTTTGACACCAGATTTGCAAAATGAATATGGCGCAGGTGCGTTTGGAGATTTTGCACCAATTGGAGGTGATGGGAGACCTATTTTAGATTATCCTTATTCATGGAGTTATGGGCCTAAATTGCAAGGACAGGCCTATACAAATTGGTTGGGACAACCTGATATTTATGAATCACACGGTAATCCCTATGAAGAATTTTACCAAAAAGGATATTCAGCTTCCAATTCTGTTGCTTTTGAAGGACAATCAGATAAAGGATCCTTCAGAATGTCCATTACCGACGAAAACAGTCGCGGAATTATTGCTAACAATACCTTATCTAAACAGACGATCAATATAAGAGGTAAAACCGATTTGACCGATAGATTGAGTGTGGATGGTAAAATGACTTATTTAACTTCTAAAGTAAATAACAGACCTTCATTGGCAGAAGATGGTGCAAACACCGCTTTGCAATTGTCATTAATGCCTAGGGATATTAGGTTGAATGATGTAAGAAATAACACAGTAAATGCCAATGGCGAAGAAATTAAGTGGAATCTTGATAATACATTCAATAACCCTTATTGGTCTCAAAATAACGTAAAAAATATCGATGAAAAAGACCGTTTTCAAGGTATAGTGGGTGCAGTTTGGGATGTCGCGGACAACTTCAAAATAACTGGTAAATCTGGTATGGACTATATCATATCTGATTATACTAATTATGCAGCAAGAGGGTCTCAATTTCAAAGTAATGGTCTAGGAAGCTATGGACATTCTACCGGCAAAAGTAGAATTTGGAATTCAGACGTTTTAGCAACCTATAACACACGGATTTCTGATGTTAAAATGACACTCAGTTTAGGATCAAGTTATAGAGATGAGTATAGTAGTAATGTCAATATTTCAGGTAATGATGCGAAAGTGCCTAATTTTTATAAAATTAGTAATTATAAAAATTCTTATAGTTCAGAGTATATTTCACAAAAAGGTGTGTATTCTTATTATGGGTTGGCGCAGTTAAGTTACAGAGGATTTCTTTATTTTGATGCCACCTTGAGAAATGATAATTCATCTGCGTTACCTAAGGAAAATAACTCTTACTGGTATCATTCTGAAAACATGAGTTTATTGTTCTCAAAAATGCTGGGGGTAGAGTCTAACACATTTAACAAAGGTAAATTGAGAGGTTCCTTTGCCAAGGTTGGTAACGATACCGGACCTTACAGAACTCAGGCCGTTTACAATGTTGATCAAACCGTTTCGTTGCCTTACACTGTGGGGTCTATTCCATCTAGTTTACCCTCTTTTAATTTAAGACCGGAAAGTTCAGAATCATGGGAAGTGGGTACAGAACTTGGATTCTTTAATAACCGTCTACAATTCGATTTCACGTATTATGAAACGACAACAAAAGACCAGATTATGGCGGTGCCTATATCGGGATCTACAGGTTATGCAACCACGATAATTAATGCTGGAGTTGTTTCAAATAAAGGCTATGAGTTCCAATTAAATGCTATTCCTCTTGAATCAGATACTTTTGAATGGCGTCTTGGTTTCAATTTTACCAAAAGCAACTCTACCGTAGAATCATTAAATGAAGGTTTAGAAAGTATCACATTGAATTCACTTTGGGCTGTTTCGGTAGAAGCTAGACCAGGTGAAGAATTTGGAAGTATTTATGGCTATGATTATTTAAGAGATAATTTTGGAAAAAAATTAATAGATAACAATGGTTATGCCCAAAAAGGCGAGCGTAAAAAGCTGGGTAGTATAACACCAGATTGGTATGGTGGAATAACTAATAGCTTTAGATATAAAAACTTTTCTATAAGTACTTTGATAAGCATTCAACAAGGAGGAGAATTCTATTCTTATGGACGCGCCTATCGTACATTTTTTGGAACAGATGTCCGGAGTTTACCGGGAAGAGAAACAGGAATCATTGTGGATGGTATTAATGAAAATACGGGGTTTGTTAATGAAACAGCTGCCGATGCCATGCTGACTCACTATTCAGATATATTTACCAATGAAGTTGCTATCGATCAAGTTTTAGATGCGAGCAATATAAAGTTTAAGGAATTGATTTTAACTTATGATCTTCCCAGTTCTATGTTGAGAAATACTTTTATTCAATCGGGAAGTATATCAGCCGTCGGGCGTAACTTATTCTTTATTTATAACGCAGCTGGCGATATTGATCCGGAAGCAGGTTTTAGTAGCGGTCCAACCGGAGGTGCGCTTGAACATTCATCCTTGCCATCAACCAGAAGTTATGGCCTTAATTTAAAAATCAACTTTTAATCCTAATGATTATGAAAAATAGACACAATGCAATAGGAAAAATATTAATCGTTATGGTCATGTTAGCTTTACCTTTTTCGTGCCAGGAACGTTTAGATGATTTAAGAGATAACCCAAATGCTGTTACCGAGATTGATGATGCCGCCTTGTTCACAAAAGCAGTCAGAAGCCTATTTCAAACGACAACGGATCAGTCAGTATCCCGATTTGCCGGACAATATGGACACTACTTTGTGGCAGGAAGTACAGCACGGATTCCAGACCAATATGGAGACGGGTTCGATGTGCAATACAATCAAATATATACAGATATTTATGGCGGAGTTATTCGACATATAGAAGAGGTCTTGGATATTACTTCTTCTGGCGACACCAAAAATGAGGTTCGTCATTCAATGGCCAATGTCATTGCCGTATTGGGGTATGCAAAACTTACTGATGCGTTTGGAGAAATACCTTTCACAGAAGGAGGCAAAGGGAAAACTCAAGATATTATTTTTCCGAAATATGATACACAACAAAGTATCTATGAAGACATGATCGCAAGTTTATCTACAAGTATTGAAATTTTGAAAACCGCTGATGCTTCTATGGGCTATCCAAATTCTGATCCTATTTTCAATAATGATTTAAACAAATGGGTGCGTTTCGGAAATAGTGTACGTCTCAGATTGGCCATGCGATTACGAAATGCTGATAATGCTTTATCCCAACAAACAGTTGCGCAATGCTTGTCAGAGCCGTTAATGGAAACCAATGATCATAATGCTAATATGATTGAGACGGAAGGTAAAGGTAACGAATGGTTTACCATGCGTACTGGTTTTCCATCCATTAAGATGTCAACCCTGCTTATTGATCAATTACAAGGTACTGATGATCCGAGACTATCGGTATTTGTAAATAAAGATGGCAATGGAGCGTATGTTGGAATGACCAACGGATTAGACGATGCTGCATTTGGGAGCTCTAATTTTTCTACAAAATCAGATATAGGAACTGCGCTTTCTTCAAGAGACAGTAAATTATATATTATGACGGCATCAGAAATTTGGCTTTTAAGAGCGGAAGCTGCGTTGGCCTATAATAATGACCCAGGTCAAGCCAATATATTGTATAGAAAAGGGATTGAAACCTCATTAAATCAATGGAATGTTGATGCTTCAGATATCACTGCTTTTATGGAAAGTCCAGCAGCTACATTATTAAGTAGCAATGCTGAAAAACAGATCGGCACTCAGATGTGGTTAGCACTTGTGCCAAATTATTTTGAAGGATGGTCACACATTCGTCGTACTGGATTTCCTGTGATAGCAACCAGAACAGCATCTAATTTGTCTCAAGGAACAACCAATGGTGTTTTGCCAAGCAGGCTCTTGTATTCTACTTTTGAATTGAGTTCAAATAAAGACAACGTTCTGGAAGCCATTTCAAGACAAGGCGCAAATAAAATTGATACTCCAGTTTGGTGGGATAAAAATTAAATTTTCAAAATGATAAATATGATAAATATAAAACTATTGAGCGTCTTAATGTTCACAATGTTATTCTTAAACTGTAGCGATGATGACACTAATAATAATCCCTTAGCTGATTTTCAATTTTTGGTGGAAGGCACGCAAGTTACTTTTAATGGAACCGTTGAGAATGCCACAGCAATTGCTTGGGATTTTGGGGATGGTGCAACAAGCTCTGAACAAGATCCAATTTATGCTTATGAAGCTGCCGGTGATTATAACGTGGTAATGACAGTTACCGGTGCCAATGGATCATTTTCAGAAACAAAGGTCGTGACCATTGAAGAGTCTATCGAGATTTTGCTTACGGGAGGTCAAGCCAAACCAGAAGGGAAAACATGGCGACTGAAAAAAGCTTACACTTCAGGTAAAGAAGGTGCTGGCCCAGTAGATAATAAATTAAATCTTTTCCTTCCCGCATTTGATAATCTTTTGACTGAAGTCGGTTTGGGATCTGCTTATGAAGATACGTTTACGTTTGTACATGACGGTGCCTACAAAGTGGATAACAAAAATGGCCAAAGCCTCATGGGATTGGTCTATGCAATGGTATTTCATGGTGATGACATCAGGGCTGTTTCAGCTGATCCAACGAGTGTGCCATTAGCCAATGTTGTTTATACACCCGCAACGGATGCTACTTGGGAGCTTTTTGAAGGAGATTTCACGGTTGATTCCGCTGAAGGACCCGTCAGTTTCATAAATAAAAAACAATTGATTTTGGGCGAATATTTAGGTTTTAAGGATGTGAAAGTTTTAGTAATTTTAAAAGAAATCACTTCAAAATCGATGAATGTGGCCTTAGGTATCCATACCGAACCATCGGTGTTAGACCAACCAACACTATTGTTCCATTTGTCTTTTGAACCGATGTAATTTTTAGTATTAGAAGAAAAAGTTTTAAAGTATAAGTATAATTAAATTGTTTGGTAATTAAATCCCCCCTAAGTACCTTGGTTTTCGATTGCCCCGAATATTCGGGGCATCGGGAATCATTTTTAGATTTAAAAACTAATTTTTCTTTTAAACATAATGGATTATCATCCATAGAACCCACATGTCACAATACGAGTTACCTCGGCATTGAACGCAATTAATTGACAGTTTTAAGTCAGTATTTACAATAGATAACCAGATATGAATTTTTATTAAATTGAAGATAAACTTGCACAAATGATAAAGGAAATATTACAACGACAAAGAGATTTTTTTCAAACGCAACACACAAAAGATGTTTCCTTCAGAAAGAAGACATTAAAACGCTTACAGGAGGAAATTGTGAAGCGTGAAGATGCGATTTGTGATGCCTTATATGCCGATTTTAAAAAACCAAAGTTTGAAACTTTGGCAGCCGAAACACAATTTGTATTGGCAGAATTAAACTATACACTTAAAAAAATTGATAGCTGGGCAAGTCCTAAGCGCGTATCTGCCAGTTGGATGAATTGGCCTTCATCAGATTATATTTATAAAGAACCTTATGGTGCCGTATTGATTATAGCGCCTTGGAACTATCCTTTTCAGCTGGCCATTGCACCTTTAATTGGTGCGATCGCTGCAGGTAATACTGCTGTTGTAAAACCTTCAGAAGTGACGCCGCATACTGCTGCAATTGTATCCGAAATTATCAAAGCTGTTTTTGATCCGGCTCATGTTACCGTTGTAGAAGGTGGAGTTGAGGTGTCGCAACAATTGTTAGCCGAAAAATGGGATTATATCTTTTTTACAGGAAGTACACAAGTAGGGAAAATAGTTTACGAGAGTGCAGCCAAGCACTTGACACCAGTGACCTTAGAGTTGGGCGGTAAAAACCCATGTATTGTGGATGATACAGCGTCAATCGCATTAGCTGCAAAACGCATTGTTTGGGGTAAGTTTTTAAATGCTGGCCAAACCTGTATTGCCTCAGATTATATTTTGGTGCATGAAAACGTAAAAGATAAACTGGTCGACGCCTTAAAAGAAAACATAACCAAATGTTATGGAGAAAATGTGGAAGCCTCGCCAGATTTTTCAAGAACGGTAAGCCAGAAACATTATACAGGATTAAAGGAAATGTTGGTCGGGGAAGACATCCTTTTTGGAGGCCAAAGTAACGATGAGGACTATTACTTAGCGCCTACTTTGGTTAACGAACCTCAAATGGACAGTAAATTAATGGCAGGTGAAATTTTTGGTCCCATTCTACCTATTATTTCCTATAATACCGAAGACGATATCCATAAATATATTACGAATTATGGAAAACCTTTGGCTACTTATGTTTTTTCCAATAATAAGAAATTTCAGCAGAAAATAATCGATACCTATAGTTTTGGAGGTGGTGCCATCAACGATACCGTCATTCAAATTACAAATAAGCGATTGCCTTTTGGCGGCGTTGGACAAAGTGGAATAGGAGCTTACCATGGCAAAATATCCTTTGACATTTTCTCCCATCATAAAGCCATTATTAAAAAAGCCAATTGGTTTGAAGCGCCTGTGCGTTATCCGCCTTATAATGTGCCACTAAAATTTGTAAAAAAAATCAAACATCTTTTTTAATACGTTATTTTTTTAAGGCAGAATTTTCAAATTACACGTTATGAAAAATTATGCTTGCGTTTCAATAAAGATCTGAATTATGGGAAATGTTCATTGTTTTAAAAATAAGTAGAACCCCGCTTATACCTCGTCAGGCATATATGTACTTATCTGCATCTCCCTTTTAGCTTGAAAAAATTTTGACACTCCCGAAGCGTCGGGATCACGAATTTTTACAGATTCACTCGTTCTCAGAAATACTTGGTTACGATTTACGATAATTTTCACAAATTCAACAGACTATCAATCTGTCTTTAATCTTGTCACTTCAATCCATATAGGTTTATTTAAAACCGGATTGACTCTTTATAATCGACTCAACAATTAAAAAAATGGATAAACTTCAAAAAGTAGTAATGGTATTGTTACTAGCTATTGTTTTTACAAGTTGTAAAGACACTAACGAAACAGCATCAAATGAAAATATATTACCAAGTACAATTACCGTAAAAGGCGATCAATTTGTGGACAACTACGGCCGACAGGTTATTTTAAATGGCGTTAATGTAGGCAGCAAGAATAAAGAAGATGGTTATATTTTTCAAAGTGGACCTGAACTTTACTCAAAACTTAAAAAACAAGGTGTTAACACTATTCGGTTCCTTATCATCTGGGATGGTTTAGAACCAGAACCAGGTGTATATAATGAAGAATATTTAAAAGAAATTGACCAAAGAATAGAGTGGGCAGCAGCCAATGATCTTTTTGTGGTTTTAGATATGCACCAAGATCTTTACAGTGTAAAATATAGTGATGGTGCACCAGAATGGGCAACGCTACATGAAGACAAACCACATACCACGGGGGCAGTGTGGAGCGATGCTTATTTAATGAGTGAAGCTGTACAAACGTCTTTTGATAATTTTTGGCTCAATAAACCAGCGTCCGACGGCATTGGTCTCCAAGATCATTATGCGGCGTTATGGCAACATATTGCAAAACGCTATGCGGATAACAAAACAGTCATCGGGTATGATATTATGAACGAGCCATTTCCAGGTTCGTCAGGAGTTCAATCCACAATGATATTATTAGGCGCTTATGGTCAATTGCATTATAAATTAACGGGTGAAGTGCTTAGTGAAGATCAACTGGGTGCGATGTGGATGGATGACTCAAGTCGAATGGAAGCTCTTGAAGTGATCTCTACAACGGAGAATTATGATTTCGTGATTAGTCAACTTTTTGATTTGGTTCATGATTTTGAAACTAAACACATGCAACCCATGTATCAGAAAGTGAGTAATGCCATTCGTGAAGTGGATACCAATCATATTTTGTTTTTAGAGCATAGTTATTATAGCAACACGGGCGTTGCCAGCAGTGTCGAACGTGTTACGTTGGCATATGGTAGTCCAGATCCTTTAGTGGCTTATGCGGCGCATGGTTATGACTTGGTGGTGGATACCGAAGCGGCTGCTTTGGCAGCAACGGCAAGGGTAGAGTATATCTTTAACCAAATCGCGAAAAAGGGTAAACAGTTGAAAATGCCAGTTTGGGTAGGAGAGTGGGGTGCTTATTATGACAATTCTGATAGTGTAATTCCTACAGCGATGAATTCCATGAATTTGATTGAACACCACCTATTCGGCAACGCCTATTGGTCGTATACAAATGACCTTGATCAAATGGAGTATTTCAAACATGTCCTACTTCGACCGTATCCGGCGTATACCAATGGGGAATTGAAGAGTTATCACAATAATTTTGAAAATGGGAGTTTTACGATGGAATGGGAAGATGGCAACGATGCCGCGGCAGCTACCGTTATTTATATTCCTAATCTCTCTAAATTAAAAAACGACGAAATTGAAACCTTCTTAATTGAGAAAATCAAGGATTCTGATGCGGGGTATTTAATTATTCCTACTTCGGGGAAGAGTGAAAAAAGGACATTGAAACTGACTTTTGATTAGGAAGACGTTCATGAGTGAATGTGCATAAGAGGAACTGTAAAAGTACTAAATGGTTAAACTTGAATTAAATGCCTTAAGCCTTTTCATACAGTACGATGTTGTTCCGATCTCCGTAAAGTATTATTGGGAATATGGTTTACGGGCCACATTACTTATCTTCAGATGCCCAGGTTTTTCCACTGCAAAATCAGGATTAAAATCTGACAATGCCGACCGAAGGAGAGTGATAAGTTAATACTTCTTTTTTACAAATCTTTGTCGGCAATTTCTTTTCTAGTGCTTAATATAGAATCCAAAACTTTCCTTAACTCCTCTAAACTCATGTCATTCGCGATTACTTTTCCATTTTCATCAACTAAAACATTATATGGAACAGAAAACACCCCATATTTTTTAGCCAATTCTCCTGTCAAACCTTCTTTATCAATGACGTTCTCCCATTTTGGCTTTTCTACCGCCACAGCTTTCAGCCAAGCATCTTCTTTTTCGTCGATCGAAACACCAAGAATTGTGAAGCCTTTTTGCTCAAAGTCACTATTTATGACTGTCAATCCTGGAAATTGATCGCGACAAGGTTTGCACCAAGATGCCCAAAAATCAATAAATAATAGTCGTCCTCGAAAGTCTTTGGTGCTAATTAAATCCTCCTCTTTATTCGGTAATTCAAAATCGTAAATTGAATCACTAACTTTTATTTTATATTCTGGGAAAGCTTTAGATGCAATATTTTTAATTGAATAGGGGTCTTGAAACTTAATGTTGAGCATATGATATAATTGACTAAGTTGTACTTTACTTAACAAAGTATCATGGGATATATAAGAGAGCAGATCGCCTGAATATCTATGTTCAGGATATTGTTTTATGATTTTTTGTAACTTTTCATAAAGTTTGTTCGACCAGTCTTTATTAGAACTATATTTTAATTGATATTCCTCAAAATCTTTTTCTATAAGCGCTGTTTTTGTGCCAGAAACCCGATTGATGGCTATCCAATCAATATTATAATCGTTTATTTGCTTTTTTGTAATTGTTATTTCGGATTTTATTTTCTCGTTTTCAAGATAAAAATTCTTGTCGTTTGCCGAAACCGAATTTGTGCTGTAACTCGCGTCAATTGGATGAGCAACAGTGCCTTTAAAAAAAGCTTTTCCATTGGATATCTTAGAACTGTCCTTTTTATCATCATAATCCAAATATAAATAGCCTTTATAATCGCCATTGACTTTGACATCAAGACTAAATTCATTAGGTTTTTTCTTTTTACAAGAGATGAGGACAATTGCTAATAGTAAAATTATAATGTATTTCATTCCTTTTTTTTAATTCGTTTCAATCGTTATTTATGATAGTTGTGGATTTGAATGCCAGGTTTTCTCTTCGGAAAATCGGATTAACAGACACGCAACTAACTTAATTTATTACTAAATCGAAATTATTCTCACCGTGATGTAAACCGTTTTATTCACACATTGCATTTAAATAAAAACTTAGATTCTGTCCGCTTTTTGTCCAAGTATCCATTGCTTTGTCTCTGAAAAACGCTGTATGCAACGGTGAACCAGCCGTAGAAATTGAGAAATATTTGCTTTTTTTGTTCTGTTTTACACTTTCAAGCCATTGTATGGTCACTGCAATTTCTTTAATTTCCTTCTTAAGTTGGATGTCATAAGGTTCTAAATCTACTTTTACCCATCCCAGAAAGTTGTCTTTTATCTCAAAGACGATATTATCCTGAATTATCAAATCTGTTGGAAGTCCATTTTCAATTTTGTAAATGTTAACTCGAAATTTTAAAAATTTGAACTGATTATTAGTTACATTAAAATTTAAATCCTTAATATGGCAATTCCTTCTGATTTTTAATGCCATTCCCATCTCTTTGCTCAATCGGTCATCTACATCTTTTTCATATGAGGTATAAAAATTGGAGTGCATGAGGCCCAGCCCTTTTGAAGTCCGTCCTATTTTTTTAGATTTGAGTTTTATTTTTTGTGAGCTTATAACTACTTCATCTAATTCCGTGTTTTTAGGTTGAAGTAGAATCGCTTTTTTTAGCTGATGCAATTCCGAAACCAAATATCTTTCGGTATTGAAACCAATGTATGAAAAATATACAGTGTCTTTTGAAGTCACTTGTTCATTTAATAAAAGCTCGAACACCCCATTATTATTAGATACGGTTCCCACAGTTTTGTCTTTAATTCCAATATTAACATAGGCGAGAGGCGTATTAGTCTCGATATTCCATACGTTTCCAGATACTTTTTTTACTTGAGAATAGGCAATCAAGGTTATAAACAGACATATTATGGAAAAATAAATTCTCATAGTGGGTGTTGATTTATATTTAAGTATCAATATTAAAACATCCAATATAATTTTCTGTTAAGGATTATACAATTGGCAGAATCTTAAACTAAGGATGTTAAATTTGTATCTTTTGAGGTAATTCTTAAGTTTCATCTAATCTTTTTCGTTTTCAGTTGTAGTATTATTATTCTGGACTAATTAAACTTTAATTTAAGGAGTTGAGTGTTTAATCTACTAATTAACTAACTAAAATAGAACCAAATAATTATTTTGAAACCTTCAGTTTTACGATGAATTGGGAAGAAATGAAGGCTGATAATCTATCTTCTGTTATTTATATTTTCCCACTTATCTAAATTTAAAAAATAGGATCTATTGAAAAAATCAAGGACTCCGATGCAGGGTATTTGATTCTTCCTGCTACAGGAAAGGGTGAGACAAGGACATTGAAATTGACTTTAGACTAAGAATATTGGAAGAGTGGAATGACATATGAATGCACTGAAATCATGCCGCGATAAAATGGACTTAAGACGAATGGACACAAGGCTTATTGGCGATTAAGTCTTATGTCCAGCAGTTCTACTTCAATATCTTTAGTGTGTTTTCAAAATGTGAATTCTTTTCTAAATATTTTCAACAAACTCTAAGAAGACTTTTTTATGAAGCTCTAGATGTAAATTCGGAGCAATTGATACACGGACAATATAATCTTTGTCACCTTCCTTTGTTGTCCCTTGCGTAGATGTTGCAGGTATCGTCCAATAACTTCCTTTCAATTGTCCATAGCTCACACAAAACTTACTTTCATTGGGAATTTCTGTAATCATCAAATTGATTAACTTCAAATTCAATGCTCTTTTGTAAGCTTCTCTTTCTTCATCTGTTTCCCCTTTGGTCGGAAGATCCAATGAAAATACAGAGGGCGTAAAACCTTCATTTGCTAATTCTTCTGAAACGAAATTAATTTTTGCGTCAGGTAAAGTATCATGAATAAAGTTCACAAATTCGCGTGTATTCTTGTACGCCTCCTTAATTCGTTGATTCATGGAAGGCATTTGTTTGGCCAATATTTCATATTGAAGATCAGTAGCCTCGTTATCGCAAAGCGCGAGATGGATCTCAATTTTATTCATCAAAGCTTCTGTTTTTTTATTTCCGACACAGTAGCCAGCAGTAACTTTCCCGCCACTTGGAAATTTCGACCCACTAACATATGAAATAGTTCTTACCGATGAGAGTATTTCGCCCTCGCCCAAAAAGTGAACATTCGGACAAAACGTTTGATCCAAAATGAAAACGGGATCGATCGCAATTTCGCCCGTGGCAGTTCTACGTTCTTTACTTAAAACTTCTTTTAATTTAATCAGATCTGGAACTTCAACTCTAGGGTTTGTTGGAATTTCGGCGATGATGTAAGGCACGCCATCCTCCTCGGCGATTTTAGCTAAAACAAGATCGATACTTTCAACCATCTCGTTATTTCCATCCACCAGTAAATCCACCACTTCAACATTATCAAGGCAAGCAGCAACGCGCCGTGCTTGATCGTTGGTCCCACCATAACAGTTGGGAGGAACGATAAATTTGATGTCTTTTCCTTTATGGTTTTCTAAAGCATCGTCAATCAGGCCCATCATAAGGGCATATTGCATGGATAATCCACTAGAGGCCACTAGTGCTTCGGTATTCGAACCCGTAATGTTTTTAATGGAATCGAGGACACGTGCTTTGTCGGTCTCTGCCCTAGAGTTGTCGGGATCACTTTGCTTAGTGTCGGAAGATGGCTGGCCAATTAACAACTTTAAGGCCGCAAGACAGTTGGCCGGCGTCATCGCAATGGTCTCTCTTCTTCTTACATGTTGAATTTCTGAAATGTAACTTTCATTTTCATCGGTACTTACTAATATGAAACTTCCTAACTGAGCCTGAATATTGACATGAAAATCTATGTGTGGGTTGAGGTCCATATTAGAAATGGCTTCACCTTGTGAAATGAAAATAGTAGTCCCATCAAATTCCAAAATGTCCTCTGATTTCTCAATTTTTTTTAACTCAAATAGATAGCCATAAACACGTTGCACTATTTCTGGATCAAAAAATTCAGGTAAATCGTCTGTATAAAGAATCTGAGTGTTTTTATGAGCGAATATGTTTTTTCTCAAAATGGCCAAAATAGGAGCAGTGCGTGATGAAAAGCTGATGACATTTTCTGGATGCAGGTTTTGCAATTTAGCTATTGCCCATTCCAATATACAAGATAAGGGATGACCTAACCTTATATAATCGTAAGCAGTCGGCAATTTTTTGAGTGCCGATGTTTCCGAATTATTAGCGTTAAATAGGTTTTCGAACTCCTCAAGGAACTGTGTTTTCGCTAATCCTTCATCATAAATATCTAGTCGATGCGTGGTTAGATTCAACCAATCTGTTGGCATATTTTCTAATACATCTTTAATATAATTTTGAATAGTACTGGCTTTCATAATTTTAATCTTTAAATAGAACCGCAAGATACGTCAAATCCATTTTTATAGAAAATGTTATAAGTCTGTTTTAACCCTATTACTGGGTCGGAATCTAATTTCTGAATTGGATTGTTTCTGTTCAGCTCTGATTTTAGGTTTGTAGTTTAATTTACATTAATGTTATCATTTTTAATCTCCTGAATTCCAATTTTTTTTAGTCCGTACCTATAGAATGACACTAAAGTTATGGACATCGCTATGCCAAAAAATAAAGTAATGCTAATTAATTTCCATAATATAAATCCAATGCCATCAGCTGAATCAAATTCCATCATAATTAATCCGAATGGAATTCCAACTAGTAAAATATCTATAAATTCAATTTTGTAATTGGTTTCATAATGTTTTTTTGAATACTGGTTAATGGTTTTGTGTATTCCAATAAAAACCGAATAGAAAATCCGCAAGGTTTCTTTAACTAGGCCAGAACCAAGCAATTATTTTTATATTTTGTTTTAATGCGTTTTTATCCTTTGGTCAGTATGTAAATATCTCCTATAGAATTTGTCATTGTTAAAGTATGATTATCAAATTTGTAGTTCCAAAGCCCATGTAAAATAAGATTTGGGTCGAATTCAGTTGTGATGATTAGCTGTTTGTTATCAAAATTTACCGAGTTTCTTTGGATTGAAAAATTTCCGTAGTAAATAGCTGGGAAATTAATTCTATCGCTCTGACCAGAAAATTCTCCGTTATTCAAATTAATTTCAACCTTCGAGATGATATCATTTCTTTCAAAAGTTCCAACATAAAGCCCGTCCATATTTATTTCAGGATTTTCATCATTATTACAAGCAAATGCTGTAATTAAAAGCCAGATTAAAATTAAGGTTTTTGTTTTCATAATTCTATTTTTTTTATGGGATGCGTTTTTCCGTAAGGTTGCGATAAATTTAACACAGCGGTCAGGTATAAGCGTAGTGGAGGTCTTACAAGATGATAATTTTACGCTATCCAAAAGGTTAATACTAAGTTGAAGATTATATTTAGCAATAAATCCCGAATTACGCTTTTACAATGTATGGCAGAATTTTTTATACTCCATCTTAATTAATCAACTTTAACGACTAACTTCCCTCTCGCTCGTCTGGTTTCCGTCTTTTTGAGTGCGTCTAACGCATCTTTAAAAACATATTCTTTTTCAATAACGATTTCAACTTTTCCTTGCGATATCTCATTTACGAGTTCTATCATTTCTTTATTGGTAAATAATTGATGCCCCATTTGATGTACTTCAATATTTCTTTGAGAGGGAACAGAAGTATTATCTCCCGAAACTGTAATTAGTTCGCCATTATCTTTTACTGCCTGAATACTTTCCATTCCTGTACCTGGTTGGATTGCCAAAGCTTTGGATACTCCTCCATTTGACCACTCTTTAACTTTCATTATCCAATCTGGGTCATTGTAATCTACAGTTTGTTCTGCTCCGAGACCTTTCATATAATCTTGATTCTTTGCTGATGCAGAGGCTGAAATACGAATTTCTTTTGCCTTGGCTAATTGTAGTAAAATAGTACCAATGGCGCCTGATGCTCCTGCAATAAATAAACTATCTCCACTATTTAAATTTAGGTCTCGCATACATTCTAAGGCCGTTTTTCCGGCAATAGGAATACCTGCTCCCTGTACGGCAGTTAGATGGTCTGGTAATCTTATTAAAACAGTTTGTTTTGCTACAGCATATTCTGCCCAACTCCCACCTTGCGTTTGTAAAATGGTCGTAAATATTACTTTGTCACCAATATTGAAATCATTTACTTGGCTTCCTTTTTCTTTGATTACTCCTGTTCCTTCTGAACCGATTACATATGGAAAGTTTATTTCCGACGGAATGAAATATCTATCGTGAATACCTACACCAAATGCTTTCACATTTATTAATACTTCATCAGACTGTATTTTAGGTATTGGAACGTCTTGTAACTCTACTTCTTGGGTTGCTGCACTTGTCCTTACAAAGGCTTGGATTTTATTGTCCATAATTTATTTTTTAGTTTTTTAAATTTTCCCATAACGTTACGTGTATGAGATATGGCGTAATTTATGATGAATTGTTATACATAAAAACTGGCTTTGTAAAATTCGTTCTTTCATGCTTTTGGGCGTGGAGGACTTTTCGAAGTATGGGAAAACTAATGAGTTAATTGAATAGACTCATTTTATCATTGGACTTCTTAAGAAGCTTGTCATCCATTACAAAATATTTCACTTCTTGAACATTATTATTTAGCTCAAATAATACCTGAAAACAAAAAAAATATATTGGCTCGATGATCTTAAACAGTCCTTGAATAAGCCTAAAATCACAGAATGTCGATCTCAGTATTCATCATTCAGTATTAATAGGTTAGATAGCAGCAGGTTGCTGTTTGGCACCTAGATACCCAGAAATTCTGCCCTTTCATTTCAGTTCGTCCATAAATTTCCGATTTAATAGCAGCTAAAACGGCTGATTCCCCGTCATGAAATATGTGACATGCGAGTTCGTATTAAAAAAACGCATTCCTTTAACGTTCTGCACTGCTAATCACTAATCATAATTTGATGTATTTTCATAATTTGGATATCAGATTTTTCCTTTTTCCGATAACATAATGGCGATAGCTTTAGTATTCTCAAAGTAAGAAAAAATGATGACCATAATAACAGTAATGGGCACGCTTAGAAACATTCCCGTGACGCCCCAAATTGCACCCCAAAAGGACAATGCAAATATGGCTACAAATGGACTAATGTTTAATGTATTGCCGGCTAATTTAGGTTCTAATATGTTTCCGACAATAATCTGGATACCACCCACAATACTTAGAACCAATAAGCCTTTAAAGAAATCGCCAAACTGGAGCAAACAGAAAATTACAGGAAAAATAGTGGCTATTAAAGACCCTATTGTGGGAATGTAGTTCAAAAGAAAAATTAAAAATGCCCAAAATAGTGGTGCATCAACACCTATAAAAAGGAGAGCTAAATAACTCAATAAACCAGTTATAAAACTTACTAATGTTTTTAGTCCAATGTATTTACTTACCGATTTATCAATTTTATCCAGCACAGTAGTGAGTTGCATAAATTGACCTTTGTCAGGAATAACAGTTTGTAGTTTTGTGTAAAAATGAGCTTCTTCAAGAAGAATAAATAGCGCATAAATGATAATTATAAAAGTATTGCTCACTAAACTGGTTAAAGATTCGATGATTTGTCGAAGGATATTTCCAAAATTTAAATTGACGCTATTAGACTTAAAGTATTCCAGTACGTTTATTTGAAACAGTTCATTTACTTGATTAATGAGTACCATCACATTTCCTTCATAAAGGGAATAAGATCTGGTCAAAATATTAATGTTTACCATTAATAATTTGGTGATAAATGTAAGTACGACAATTAATAAAATAGAAGGAATTAAATTTTTCAACCACAAAGGAAAATGTCTCTCTATGAACTTAATTTTATTCAATTCTTCTCTAATATTTCGAACAATAAACCATAGTAATAATGCAAAAACAAATGGAATCAGGATGCTTTTCCCCTGGATTAAAATAAACACTATCGAAATGGTTATTACAAAAAAATAGGCTGTATTTTTCATAAATGTTTAATTTAAGTCAACTTTCGCATTATTTGGGATTTTTCCAGAACTATAGATTCAATGTCTCTATTATAAAATAGCATAGTTTGAAGTTTCATCTTGTGGCATTATTAGCTTGAGTACTATACAAATGGACAGAATTCAAGAGCTTCAAGTTCGTTCTTGAATCGTAAACATTTTTGACTGCATTTTTAGGTTTGTTAGAAGGTTTTTCACTTAATAAATATTTAGTCTTGGGTATCTTTCAAAATTATAGCATGCAACTATTTGTTTCTGTAGTAATTAGTGGCTGATATTATTCACAAATAAAGATAACTAATCTGTATACGCACTAAATATAATCATTATCCTCTCTTCGTAGGAATGGGAGTATCTTTTGATTTTTTTAATTCTTAAGTATTATATCGCATTTAACGATATAAAGTACTTGGACAAATTTTTTTCTATAAAATCCTATTGTACACTTTCAATTTTTTCTTTTTAGTTGAGAATGAATTACTCATAGAATGTAAGTCGTCAATGCGTATATGCCAATTAAGTTTCCTTATTTTAGAGGTTCATTAATACCTTATAATTTAATGGCATCATTCTTATCATGACGACTTAAATCACATTTTGCTTTACTTGATAAAGCAGTAATAGGTAAATCATATAAAAGTATCGAAATTACCTCTGGAATACGACGACACAAGAAAATATAAAAAGTTCAAAGGAAGCGCATTATCAACCCACTTTTCTAATTGAATAGTTTGATAATATTCTATGCTACATGTTGTTTTTAAATCCCAGAGCATCATTTATTGACCATGATAAAATAAGTAAAGCCATTAATAGTATTACATAATAACATGAATTATTCATTATGGATATTGCAAATCGAATCCAAAATCTGAAAGAAATTGCAGAAAATTCCAATCCGAAAACACTGGTTAAGGAAATGGATACATTGTATTTAAAGCATAGAGAAGAACGGTTCTATGTGGCGATCCTCGGATTATTTAAGAGAGGGAAATCCACTATTATTAACGCTCTTCTAAACCAGCAGGTTTTACCATCTGATGTTATTCCAGTAACTTCAATTATCACTTTAATAGCGCATAGCGATCGTACTTCTGCGGAAGTTTATTTTTCTAATGGCGATATATTGCCAGCGGATATTTCGGCAATTGAAGATTACGTTTCTGAAGAAAAAAATCCTGAAAACGAGAAAGAAATTGATTTTGTAAAGATCTTTCATCCTGCGTCGATACTCAAAAATATGCTCATTGTTGATACGCCGGGCATGGGTTCTGTACTTCCACATAATTCTGAAACAACCAAATCCTTCATACCTAAAATAGATACCGCGCTTTATGTTTTGAGTGCGGACATACCCATATCTCAAACTGACATTGAGTTTATAAAAGACCTGAAACAAGAAGTTCCAAAGTTATTATTTGTTCTGAATAAAGTGGATTTATTGAATGAAACTGACTTACAAAAGATGATTGAGCATAACCTTTTTGCTTTGAATAAAATCATGGATATAAGTCGTGATGAATTGATAACCATCTCTGCAAAGTTCTATGATAAGCCCGAAGGAAATATTAATCAATTGTCTTCCCGACTTACCGAACTGGCAAGGGCTGAAAAAAAAGAATTATTAATGGAATCGGTTGTTAAACGTTATGAGTTTTTAAGAAATCAATTGAAAAACGAAATTCAGTTGATCTTGAAATTAAAGCTAATGCCTTTAGATGTACTCGAAGAGAAAAAAAACATGCTTCAATCTTCTGTGAAAATAATGACGCAACAAAAAGAAGAATTTGAAAGCATTATGGATGGCAAAATAAAGTCGTTGCAGAGATATATTCGTCAGAAGATAAACGAAGAAGCTCATCTATTAGTTGAGATGGTAAATAGTCAAATAAGCGCGGTTTCAACTCCAGATGAGCAGCATATATTACGCCTGAATGAAACATTAAAAAGTCTACTACTAACGAAACTTGAAACAATAAAAGGGTCACTTGAAGAAAAAACGAAAGAAAGTTTTGAAGAATTGCTTATTCAAACGGCAGGGAAATCTGAAAGCTTTCTGAATGAATTATCAACCAACTTGGATACTTATCTGGGAATGGATTTCAAATTAATTTCTGAGAAATTTGACCTTGACGTTTACACTTCATTCTATCTTACGGTGAGGTCTTCAACCAATTCTCGTATTTGGAAATCTCCGATTTTACATAAACTGCTTCCAGAACAAGTTCGCAAAAAGCTCTTGTTCAGAAAATTACAAGATCACTATAAAAATATAATTATAAGAGATACATCAGCCATCGGCTATGATCTTCAGTATAAAGTGCAAGAGTCTTTCCGAAAATTTAATTATGATCTGAACAACCGACTTCAAGAACTTCTGGAAAATCTTCAAACCAAAATAGATGATACGATTGCTTCAAAAAAACGAAATGAGCAAGCTTCAGAAGCAGAGATAAATAAATTACATCAAACAATTAATGATATAGTTTCTCTGGCGGTTGTGTGAGTTTAATTTTATTACAGGTTTAGATAAAACGCTGCACAACCGTGTGTTAAATTTTTGAACCAACATGACTTTAATGGATTTCTACCTTATTCTTCAATCCGGTTCGATTATTCAATTCCTATTATTAAAAACATTTACCTATTTAACGCTCTCAGAGCAGTAGTTTTCTTAAAAAAGAACAAAGCATCGTAACGCATAGGAACTATGGTAGGTACAAATTGCCTCTTGTCACCTTTAGGATTGTAAACTACTCCCACTGCTCTGTTGCCCATTACTTCTAGATTTTTATCCTTTCGGTCTTTTTCATCAAAAATCATATAGAATTTGTCCTCAGCTATTTTATTCAATTTATGTTCTAAACTATTGGGAACAGCAGGTGGGATGGTCATTTCCTTCATAGGCGAACCCCAGCTCGAACCTGCCATCACTGTACCTTGAAAGGTGGTAAAGCCAATCAAGAATACCTTGTCGTCGCCCAACTGTTCACGGGTGAGCTGTCCGATATTCTTCTCGCCCGTGTTTCGCATACTGGAATACTTTGCATCACCAATATGTGTATTGTGCGCCCAAACAATTCCTTTGGAATTTTCTCCATAAAACTCTAATAAATCATTGACAGTGCCGTGCATATGGTGCACTCTGGAGTTCCAAGAGATAGGGCCTTCTGAGGCTACACTCTCTCTGTAAAATTCCTCGGCATTTTGCACGACGATCGTATTCTGTAATAAGTAGAAGTAGGTATCATCGGAAAGCGCTGCTAACTTCCTTCGATTGTTCCGTATATACGCCACCACATTTGTTGTAGCTGTTGCACACTCCTTTTTCCCAGTGCGGACGGCATTCGCATACTTCCAACTATCTCCTATATGTGGTTCGAAACATTTGTATTGATTTTTTGCATATTCATAAGCAGCTTGATTTGTAGATTTAAGTAAATCCAAAACTACCTTTTTAGAATTCCATTCATCGTAAACATCCATCCCGTAAAAGCCTACTTTTTTATCTTGTGGTAATTGGTCATTATGATTACGAAGCCATTCAGCAAGTGCAACAACCTCTTCATTTGCCCACATCCAGGTTGGCCATCTATCCAGTTTTAACAAAACTTCTCTGGCGCTATTTTCGGCACCACCCAAATTCTTTACATAGTTATTAAGATGGTAGAGACTAGCAAAATCGCCTTCTACTGCAATAAAGGTAAAATCTTGCTCTGCTATGAGTCGTCTACTTATCTTGTCTCGCCATTCATAGTATTCGTGAGTCCCATGACTGGCCTCGCCTAGTAATATTAACTTCTTATCTGCGGCAGCCATAATAAGCTTATCAAGGTTGGCGTCCCCTTTTAAAGGAATAGCTTTTTGTTCAAAATTTTGAGCGGAAGAAAATAAACTAAATAAAAACAATAAAAAACTTATTAAATGTTTCATGAATAAATGGATCTAACTTCTCATCAAAATAACCATTATTAGTGTGATTATCGAGCAATAGGACTGTTATTCTGTGGTTGTTTTACAAACGGCATTGTTTATTTATTTTAAATTTTCATAATTAATGAATTCCTAGGGTAAATTAATTTTGAAAGTCGTAATACTTTCTTTAGTAACTTTAATGATAGGTCTATTTGGAAATGCGTAATAGTTGTTGCAAGCTTTTTGTCGTCACAAAATATTTTAATTACTAACTTGTCGTTGCGATAAATTTCAACTCCTATGCCGTCTCTGTCACTAACATCACTTGCTATTATTAAAAATGTATTTATTAGTTTATTTTTTTTCGTGAATTTTTCCACCTTAAAT
>JBBSRC010000033.1:0-37968 GCA_038243395.1 Flavobacteriales bacterium
AATCTTCTGCTTTCTGTTTTAAATCAAAGGCACATACAATTCCACACATGATCTTACTATTTATTACTGTTTATTATTATAAATCTTAGGCAAATATGCATATATGATTCCAAACATAAAACTAATTAGCTTATAATGATTACAAATTGAAACTAATAAATACATTATAACAGTAATTTAATAGCATCATTATTTGAAATGGTATATTTTATTAATAAATCTCAACTTTCTACTTGTGCCAAAATTTTATAATTATTTTAAGACATTAAATTCTTAAATTTAACCTCAAAAAAAGATCAGTTCTATGAAAACAATTTTTAAAACATTAGTATTAACCTTGGCATTTGTATTATCCTATACTGCCAATGCACAAAAGTTCCCTGATTTGGACCCCAGCCCTATGGATGCAGCAACCTACCCAAGCAGTTATAAAATTTCTGAAAAAGCAGTAAAAGTCATCTATAGTAGACCTCAATTAAAAGGGCGGGATATAAACAAATTAGCGCCTAGTGATGAAGTATGGAGAACCGGCGCAAACGAAGCAACCGAAATTACTTTTTACAAACCTGTGATGCTTGGAGATGCGAAAATTAAGGTAGGGACTTATTCTTTATTTACAATTCCTGGTGACACTGAATGGACAATCATCTTAAGCTCAGACACTAATATTTGGGGTGCCTACACTTACAAGCAAGATAATGATGTGGCGCGCATAAAAGTTCCGGTAACTAAAAGTAAGGACATTTTGGAGGCCTTTTCTATAGTTTTTGAAGAATCAAATTCGGGCGCTGACATGTATATGGGATGGGGTACTCTCAGAGTAAAGGTTCCATTTACGATGTAACTAATCTATTTTGCAGTTTGAAATACAAAAAAGAGTCTAGAATCCCTAGGCTCTTTTTTTGTTTACGGAATATTCAAATATTTATGTAGTTGCAAGGACACTTTCCATTTAGGGTTAGCCATCACATAATCCACAATTTCGGGAACCATCTTCTCGCGCTTGCTCCATTCTGGCTGTAGATATAAAATACAATCTTTATTCACTTTTGTAGCTTGCTCTTCAGCAAATCGGAAATCATCCTTATTATAGATGATGCATTTTAATTCGTGAGCCTTTTTATAAACTTCTTCGGTAGGAAGTTTCATTTTTTTTGGAGACAGACAAATCCAATCCCAGACACCGGTTAAAGAATAAGCTCCAGAGGTCTCGATATGTGTTTGCAGTCCTTGAGCTTTCAATTTTATAGTCAGCGGATCCATATTCCACATTAAAGGTTCGCCACCAGTAATAACAATGGTCTTACTGTATCGCGCTGCGTTATCAACAATCGCATCTACGATGGTTGGAGGATGCATTTCTGCATTCCAACTTTCTTTGACATCACACCAATGACATCCAACATCACATCCTCCCAGTCTTATAAAATAGGCTGCAGTTCCTTTATGGAATCCTTCTCCTTGAATAGTATAAAACGCCTCCATTAAAGGTAACAAAAGACCTTTATCAATTAATTCTTGTTTTTCACTTTTCGTCATAGCGTGCAAAGATACTTCATAAATAAAATTTTGATAATAATATAAGAGTATTTTTTATTTGGAAGCAATAACGTCAATTTCAATATTCGCATTAACCGCTAGACCACTTGCAGCAAAGGTTGTTCGCGCAGGTTTATTAGGGAAATATTCCTTATATATTTTATTAAAAACTGCAAAATCATCCATATTTTTTAATATGACCGTACACTTCACGACTTGATCCAAAGAAGATTTGTGATATTCTAAAACGGTCTTGATGTTTTCTATACACTGCCTGGTCTCCGCCTCAATGCCACCTTGGACGAGCGTACGAGTTTCGTGATTTATTCCTATTTGGCCGCTCAAAAACAAAAATCCATGACTTTCAACCACATCACTAAAAGGCGCATCTTGTTTTGTGGCTTCTTGCGACTTATGAAAAATAACCTCATTGGAAGTCTGCTGGCACCCGAAGGCATACATCATGAGTAAAACAATGGGTACAACGCTTTTAAGTTTCATTTTTTATCCTTTAATCCTGAATAAAATTACACTATTTTTATGCAAAATTTAAGATTCATGGCCAGAAAAGATGAGTTTTCAAAACATATACATGACGGAAACACTAATAAAGGTGAGTTTATTACCTTAGGTGCTGCTATGCTGGATGGTGAAGCCATCGTTGATGCATTTGTAAATGTTCCTTTAAAAACATTGAACCGACACGGACTTATAGCTGGTGCTACAGGAACGGGAAAAACAAAAACTTTACAGGTATTAGCGGAAAATCTTTCGGAAAAAGGAATTCCTGTACTTTTAATGGATGTTAAAGGCGATTTAAGCGGGTTGGCAGAAGCAGGACCATGGAATGCAAAAATTGATGAACGCCACGCGAAAATTGGTCTCCCTCATGAATTAAAAGCTTTTCCTGTTGAAATTTTAACATTATCTGAGCAAGATGGCGTTAGATTAAGAGCGACGATCAGCGAATTTGGTCCCGTACTTTTATCTCGTATTCTTGATTTGACAGATACCCAATCTGGAATAGTTGCTGTGATTTTTAAATACTGTGACGATCATAAGATGCCATTATTGGATTTAAAGGATTTTAAAAAGATATTGCAATATTCCACCCAAGAAGGAAAGGGAGAATTTGAGGAAGAATATGGCCGGATTTCAACCGCATCAACTGGTGCTATTCTCAGAAAGTTAGTAGAACTAGAGCAGCAAGGCGCCGATTTGTTCTTTGGAGAAACCTCTTTTGAAGTCGATGATTTACTACGGATTGATGAAAACGGTAGAGGTTATATCAATATTATAAGATTGACCGACATACAGGATCGCCCGAAATTGTTCTCTACTTTTATGTTGAGTTTACTGGCTGAAATTTATTCTACATTCCCTGAAAAAGGAGATACTGACAGACCCGAACTTATCTTATTTATTGAAGAAGCACATTTAATTTTTAACGAAGCATCGAAAGCGCTTTTAAACCAAATTGAAAGTATCGTCAAACTCATCCGAAGTAAAGGTGTAGGTATTTATTTCGTTACCCAAAATCCAACCGATATTCCGGAAGCTGTATTAAGTCAATTGGGATTAAAAATTCAACATGCTTTAAGAGCATTTACAGCAAAAGACAGGAAAGCTATCAAATTAACCGCACAAAATTATCCAGATTCGGAGTACTATGATACTGCAACTGTTTTGACTTCTTTAGGAACTGGAGAAGCGTTGGTAACTGCTTTGAACGAAAAAGGCAAGCCGACACCTTTGGCCGCGACATTGATGCGCGCTCCCATGAGCAGAATGGATATTTTAACTGACTCTGAATTATCAACCTTATTATCAAAGTCCAAATTGGTCAAAAAATACAGTGAAACCATTGATAGAGATAGTGCTTATGAAATGCTGAACAGAAAGATTGAAAACGCACAAGCTGAAGAAGAAAAAGAAAAGACAAAAAAAGAATTGGAAGACCTGAAAAAAGCACAATCCAAACAACGCACCACAACTACCCGGCGTAGTACAGCAATGAATCCTGTAGTAAAGGTGCTTACAAGTGCTACATTTATAAGGAGTGTTTTTGGCATTCTGTCCAAAGCCATGAAGAAAAAATAAGACCACACAGAACTAATTATTAACTAATTATCAAATCTCCATATTAATAAAATTAAAATCAATATTTCAAATGCACAGATCACTTATTTATATTACTATAGTTTCACTTTTCATAACCAGTTGTGGGAAAAATCAAGACCCCTTTTTGATTCAAAAACAAAATATTGGCAACTTGACAGATTCCACTCAAATCAAAGATTTAAAAATGATTTTCGCTAAGGATTCCGTCGTAAACTATAGCGGTGCTGATGAATTTACGATAAACATTAATAATATCGATATCTATGATACGGACGGCAAAGCACTATTGACTTTGTCTCCTGAAAGAAAAGCAGATTCAACCGCGACTTTGAATAGTGTACGCGTTTTGGATCCGCGGTATAAAACTGAAAAAGGCATTTCCACAGCAAGCACATTTAAAGATATTGAAAACGCTTATACCATTACTAAGATTGACAATATCATCAATGTCATTGTTTTGAATGTAAAGGAGATTGATGCCTCATTTACTATTGACAAAAACGAGTTGCCTTCCAATCTTCGTTTTGATACAAGCGCATCCATTGAGGCTTCTCAAATACCTGATAACGCAAAAATCAAATACTTTTTTGTACACTGGAACTAAACCAACAAATTAAAAGATGAGTTCATTTTTCTCAAAATTACTAGTGACCATTGCTCGAAAAAAACTCGAGTATGAGAACTCGTCTGCAGTCATAAAAAACAGACAGGTACTCCCTTTAGCGCGACAGATTAGAATAGAAATCAAGCACGCCATAAAAGATTACACCTATCTTCTGGTTGGTGTATTTTCTGCCGGTTTTGGTTTAAAAGGGTTTTTATTGCCAAACCGTTTTATAGATGGAGGAGCTACTGGTATTTCTTTACTTCTAGAGAATTTCACTGATATTGATTTGAGTTATTTATTAATTTTAGTCAACTTTCCTTTTTTAATTCTTGCGGCAAAAACTTTCAGTATGAAATTTGCGATAAGAAGCGGTGTAACCATTGGGATTTTAGCCCTTGTAGTGCATTATATAGACTACCCAATCATTACAGAAGATCGTTTATTGATTGCGGTTTTTGGAGGTTTCTTTCTTGGGCTTGGGATAGGATTAGCTATGAGAGGTGGAAGCGTTATTGACGGCACTGAAGTATTGGCCATTTGGCTAAGCAAAAAACTCTCAATTACGGTTGGAGATGTTCTGCTGTTGATTAATATTATTATTTTTTCGTTTGCAGCTTATGTATTATCTATAGAAATTGCTCTTTATGCTATTCTAACCTATTTGTCGGCTGCAAAAACCGTAGATTTTGTTGTTGATGGTGTTGAACAATATGTTGGCGTTACCATTATTTCAATAAAGCATGAGGAACTCCGAACTATGATTACTACAAAATTAAGGCGCGCTTGTACAATTTATGCAGGAAAAGGTGGCTATGGTGCACATGGTGAAAGCTACGAAAAAGACATTATATATACAGTTGTAACCAGATTGGAACTAGCGAAGTTACACACGGAAATAGATAAGATCGACGAAAGTGCGTTTATTATCATGGGACTTGTGATAGACATAAAAGGCGGCATGATAAAACGGAAACCTTTAAATAAGAATGAGAAGTGATTAGGAGTTGGATTTGTTTGAAAGACAAATGACGGAAGACTGAATGATGGAAGATCCTCGCGAACGTGGAATTTAATTAAAAATAAAAATCGGAGAAAACGAATGTCAGAAAAACGCTATATAATTCAAACCTCTCCATTTGTGGTACCAACAACCGATGGAAAAATAATTAAGGAACATTTTGGAAGGGCTACCGATGGCAATGCTGAATTGAGCATTGCACACATGATTGCTCCGGCCGGTTGGAGCGAACCTTTTCAAACTCCGGAATTTGATGAATACACATTTATTACCAGAGGCAAAAAACAATTTATCATCGAAGGTGAAATCATAATTTTATCGGCGGGCGAATCGATAAAAATTAAAAAAAACACCCGAGTTCAATATTCAAATCCTTACACAGAACCCTGCGAATATATCGCTATTTGTCTTCCTGCATTTACGATGGATTTCGTAAATAGAGAAGATGACTCATCAATTTAATGCTTTATGAAGAAGGTCATTGTTAAATTAGTTGGGAATTATATCAATGTACTTAGCTATGTTTCTAAACCTTACGCAGCCAATTGGGCCATGTATCTATTTACAAAACCAAGAGGTGGAAGGATAAATGAAGAACAGTCTGATTTTTTACATACCGCATATCAAGAAGAGTTGAAATATGACAGATATCCGATCATGACTTACAGATGGCTTGGAACAAAACAAACCATTTTATTGACTCATGGTTGGGAAAGTAATTCTGCGCGATGGAAAAAATTAATTTTAGCACTCAAAAAGAGAGGTTTTAATGTTATTGCGCTCGATGCTCCTGCTCATGGCCGATCGGGTAGCAGTGTTTTTAATGCCATGTTATACGCGGAGTTTATTAATGTGGTTGCCAAGCGATTTTTACCAGATATCATCATAGGCCATTCAATCGGTGGGATGGCATCCGCTTTTTTTCAGCATAAATACCAGTTTGTAAAACTAAAAAAAATAATTCTGCTTGGTTCTCCGTCAGAGTTTCAAGATGTTTTTAAACGGTATACAGATATGTTAGGCTATAACCAACGTCTTATTTCGCAATTGCAGCATACCATAATGGAGCGTTTTGGCAGTCCGGCAGACGCTTTTTCAACAGCTAAATTCTTGGCCACCATTGAATCAGAAGGTCTCATTATTCATGATGAAGACGATCATATTATTCCTTATAATGATGCTTTACTTATAAAAAACAGTTTTAAAAACAGTAGGCTTATTACCACAAAAGGCTTAGGCCATTCATTAATGGATGCTTCAGTTGCTGAACATATTTACGCGTTTATTGACGCTTAAACCAATATCTTTGTTTTATGGAAGAAAATCTCAAACGCATCAACAAATTTTTAAGTGAAGTTGGCTATTGCTCTCGTCGCGAGGCAGACAGACTTATTGAGGCTGGCCGCGTGACCATTAACGGTAAAGTTCCGGAAATGGGAACAAAAATCTCAGAAAATGATGTTGTTCACATTGATGGAAAACCAATAAAAAACAACAAGGATGCTTTTGTTTACCTAGCATTTAACAAACCTATAGGGATTGTGTGTACTACGGATACTCGTGTTGAAAAAGATAATATCATTGATTATATAAAGTATCCCAAACGCATCTTTCCAATTGGTCGTCTCGACAAGCCTAGTGAAGGATTAATCCTTCTGACTGACGACGGCGACATCGTTAACAAAATATTGAGAGCCACCAATAATAATGAAAAGGAATATATTGTCACAGTGGACAAACCTATTTCTCAAACTTTTATTGAACGCATGTCCAACGGTGTGCCTGTGTTGGATCGTATCTCAAATAAATGTATGGTTGAAAAGCTGGGCACCTACGAGTTCAGAATTATTTTAACTCAAGGCTTGAACAGGCAAATCCGTAGAATGTGTGAATATCTTGACTACGAAGTTCGGGCATTAAAACGCATCCGCATCATGAATATCAAATTAGACATTCCGGTTGGGACGCATCGCGAACTGACAAAATCTGAATTTAAAGATTTAAATGATCTTTTAGAAGATTCTACAAAACAGCACGAAGAGACCACCTCTTCAAATAGAAAGAAACGAGATTAGCTTCGTATTTGTTCATGGTAACATGCAAATACATTATGTAATATTAGTTCTATAAATAAATAATCTTAAATTTAGCCCTCATAAAAAATTAAAAAAAATATCCTTTATGATTAGAATTCTAGCATTTATTTTGACCATTGGCGGTATGATTGCCTTAGTGTTGGGTGTATTGGGGATTTTCGGAAACAACTTCACTTCACTAAGTCCTTGGGCATTAACCATTTTGGGAGGAGTGTTTTTTATAGCCGGAGTTTCCATGCTTAAATACAGAAAAGATAACCCAGCGTAATTACTATGACTTCAGAATTAACCCCATTTCATGTTGCCATTCCTGTACACAATCTTGAAGAATGTAGAACTTTCTATAGAGACATCTTAAATTGTGAGGAAGGCAGAAGCTCAGACCATTGGGTAGATTTTAATTTCTTCGGACACCAATTGGTCATTCACTACAAAGAAAAATCTGAAGAAGATTTACATAGCAATAGTGTCGATGGCAAAAATGTTCCAGTACCGCATTATGGCGTCGTGCTTCAGTGGAAGGTATTTGGGGATTTTGCTGATCAGCTTAAATCCAAAGGCATTCCTTTTATCATCGAGCCCTATATTCGATTTGAAGGCCAAATTGGAGAACAGGCCACTATGTTCTTCTTAGATCCTTCAGGAAATGCGCTTGAATTTAAAGCCTTCAAAGATATGGGGCAATTATTTGCAAAATAAAATTTGCTTTCATTTTACTTAATTTGTGAGCTCATTCTTTTTTGATATAAATCGAAATGAAAGTACACGAGCATAAAATAGGGAATCCCAATTATTTGGACGACTATAATATATAATGGCCATTCTCCAAAATAGTCTATCAATGATGCTGAGTTCGGTTTTTGATTGAGGTAGATATAATTGGCATTTAATAGATAATTGCTGATCATCATTGCAATCACATATACTTGTAGTGCAAAAAATGATTTAAAAATGCTTTTAGAATTGGGAACCATTTTAAATACCATTGTAGCATAACCTATTATATATAAGAGTCCTAAATGCAACACCGAATACCGGGAATAATTAAAAGTCGGATATCCTGCAGCAATATCTGGGGTGACGATTGCCTGTGATGTTCCTGTTACAATCCAAAACACTAAAATTTCATACATCCAAAATTTCCGATAATAGGTGAAAATCGGAATAAAATGGCCAATAGACTGCATAATTAAAGAGGCAAATCCTTCTGGATATCATAGTTACCCGAGATAGCTTTATTAAGATGGAATGTTAAGACCGTCAAGGAAACGACGCTCGCAAAATAATGAATAAAACGATGTTGATTCTTCGATGTTAACCGCTGTTTGACAAAGTGGATGATGCCAATTGCAAAGATTAAAGCCATCGAAATTAGGAGCCAATGCTCCATACTTCCAAAGGCAACACGATTTAAACCAAAAGCAGTATATAGAAAACGAAATACATAATGCCTTATTAACTATTGAGTTACTGTGCCATCTGACGTTCTCTCGCCAACAAGGTGTTTTTTAGCAACATGGCAATTGTCATTGGCCCAACGCCCCCGGGAACTGGCGTTATAAAACTTGCTTTCTTACTGACATTTTCAAAATCTACATCTCCTGTAATACGATAACCTTTTTCGGTACTGTCGTCAGGGACTCTCGTAATCCCAACATCAATAACAACGACGTCATCTTTAACCATTTCCGCTTTAAGAAAATTTGGAACCCCTAAGGCAGAGATAATGATATCGGCTTGAGAAGTAATTTGGGTTATATTTTTGGTATGACTGTGTGTTAAAGTAACCGTTGAATTACCTGGGAAACCTTTTCTTCCCATCAAAATACTCATCGGTCTTCCTACAATATGGCTTCGTCCAATCACAACAGTGTGTTTACCTTGGGTGTCCACATCATATCGATCTAACAATTCCAAAATACCAAAAGGGGTTGCAGGGATAAAAGTAGACATATCCAAAGCCATTCTTCCAAAGTTCATTGGATGGAAACCGTCGACATCTTTATTAGGATCTACAGCTAAAAGTACCTTTTGCGTATCTATCTGTTTTGGCAATGGCAGTTGAATTATAAATCCATCAATATCAGGGTTATTATTTAACTCGTAAATCTTGTCAAGTAATTCAATTTCGCTAGTCGTATTAGACATGCGAACCATAGTCGAATCAAATCCAACACGCTCACAGGCCTTTACTTTACTAGCCACATAAGTTAGGCTCGCGCCATCGTTGCCCACAATTATCGCAGCAAGATGTGGCACTTTTTCGCCATTCGCTTTCATTTTTTGTACCTGTTCAGCAATTTCATTTTTAATGTCGTTGCTTACTTTTTTACCGTCGAGTATTGTCATTTTCTTATTAGTTTACAGTCGCAGTGGCAGTTTTCAGTTGCTTACTCTTGTGGTTTTACTTCAAATCAATCCGTATAATTAATTAATAATTTAATTAACTATCTAACATATTTGCGATTTCTACGGTCACAATACTAAAAACTGTGACTATCACTCTGTGCAAATTATCCTTTACATACTACTCTTGCTTTACTCCAAATTTATCGGGATTATTGATCATAAAATTAATCAACTTCCCTATTTCAACAACTTCTTTTTCTAATTTTTTAAAATCTTCCCTTTTCAGATATTCACAAGCAAAAGCATAGTCTAACCATACACTAGTCCCTGAATTCTCACCATCAGCATCTGTCAATTTGCTAATAAAAAATGTCTGGGGTATCCTCTTTTTCGATATGACTCTGCAATATTTGCAGAAACAGAACGAGAACTTCTTCTAATTTAATCGGTTAAAGCGTAAGTCTCCTCTTCTGGAAAGGATTTAGAAATATTATAGATAGCCATACCCGAATCAAAAGTTTTTTGATATGCTATTAACTTCTAAAAATCCATAATTTAATCTTTTACTGTGACTGAGATTGAGACTGAAAACTGAGACTGAGACTAACCCTACTTCATATTCTTCATCGCCTGCATCATGGCCTTACCTTTACCACCTTGCATCATCTTCATCATTTTACTCATTTGATCAAATTGTTTCAGCAACTGATTCACTTCTTGTACCGAAGTACCCGAACCTTTACCGATACGTTTCTTTCTACTCGCATTAATCACAGATGGATTGGTTCTTTCTTCCAAGGTCATGGAGTGGATAATGGCTTCAATACCTTTAAAAGCGTCATCATCGATATCAACATCTTTCATCATTTTTCCTGCGCCAGGAATCATTCCGATAAGGTCTTTCATGTTCCCCATCTTTTTGATCTGCTGAATTTGATTTAAGAAATCATCAAAGCCAAATTGATTTTTTGCGATTTTCTTCTGCAGCTTGCGTGCTTCCTCTTCATCAAACTGCTCTTGGGCACGTTCAACAAGGGAAACGACATCACCCATCCCCAAAATACGGTCGGCCATACGTGATGGATAGAAGATGTCAATAGCTTCCATTTTCTCACCAGTACCAATAAATTTGATAGGCTTGTTAACAACAGCTTTAATGGAAATGGCGGCACCACCACGCGTATCACCATCTAATTTGGTAAGGATAACACCATCAAAATTCAAGATATCATTAAAGGCTTTTGCTGTATTAACGGCATCCTGACCGGTCATAGCATCCACCACAAACAATGTTTCTTGTGGCTGAATGGCTTTATGAATGTTCGAAATCTCGGTCATCATCGCCTGATCAACGGCCAGACGTCCAGCAGTATCAATAATTACGACGTTATGGCCATTTGCTTTGGCGTAAGCAATACCCGCTTGGGCAATCGCTACAGGATCGGTATTACCGCGATCACTAAACACCTCAACATTGATTTGATCTCCTACAACGTGAAGTTGATCAACCGCCGCCGGACGATACACGTCACAGGCTACCAATAAAGGTTTTTTTGATTTTTTGTTTTTAAGAAAATTAGCGAGTTTTCCAGAAAAAGTCGTTTTACCAGAACCTTGCAAACCAGACATCAAAATAATACTTGGATTTCCTGAAAGATTAATCCCTTCAGCATCGCCACCCATAAGTTCAGTTAATTCATCCTTTACCAACTTTACCATCAATTGGCCAGGCTGCAAAGAGGTCAATACATTTTGACCCATTGCTTTTTCCTTTACCGTATTGGTAAATTCCTTAGCAATTTTAAAGTTAACGTCGGCATCCAACAACGCTCTTCGTACTTCTTTCAAAGTTTCAGCCACGTTTACTTCCGTAATACTTCCATGTCCTTTAAGAACGTGTAAGGCTTTATCTAACTTTTCACTTAAATTATTAAACATATGATTTCCGTCTTCTGTTTGCAGTGTTAAAAACTACAAGAATTAAATTTTGAGTTGCAAATTTACATATTTGATGTCTATTTATAAAACCTAAAGGCTTAATAAATTACATACGTTCTGGCACATCAATTCCCAATAAACCAAATGCCTTCTTGATCGTGATTGCCACTTTGTTGGACAAGGCCACTCTAAAGGCTTTCTCATAATCATTTTCAGCTCCAAGAATGGACAGATTTTGATAAAAAGAATTGAATTCTTTCACAAGATCATAGGTGTAATTTGCGACTAAGGCAGGACTATGGTTCTCAGCTGCATTTTGGATCACTTCAGGAAAAAGCATGATAATTTTCAAAAGCTCCTTTTCTTTTTCATGTAAAGAAATCGTTGCAAAATCTATTGAGGCATCTTGATCTGCTTTTCTTAATATCGATTGAATTCTGGCATAGGTGTATTGAATAAACGGTCCTGTATTACCTTGAAAATCGATGGATTCCTTTGGGTCAAATAGAATACGCTTTCGCGGATCCACTTTTAAAATATAATATTTCAAAGCGCCCAATCCGATAGATTTGTAGAGCTCCTCTTTTTCAGATTGAGAATAACCGTCCAACTTGCCCAATTCCTCAGAAATTTCTTCAGCCGTTTGTGCCATTTCTACAATCAAGTCATCAGCATCGACTACGGTTCCTTCTCTACTCTTCATTTTTCCAGAAGGCAAATCGACCATGCCATAACTTAAATGAAACAAGTTTTTCGCCCAGTCAAAGCCAAGTTTTTTAATAATCAAAAACAAGACTTGAAAGTGATATTCCTGCTCGTTGCCAACGGTATAAACCATCCCACCAACATCAGGAAAATCCTTAACGCGCTGAATTGCCGTACCGATATCTTGGGTCATATAAACCGCTGTACCGTCTGAGCGTAGAACGATTTTCTCATCCAAACCATCATCCGTCAAATCACACCACACCGACCCATCTTCTTTTTTGAAAAACACGCCAGATTTTAAACCTTCTGCAACAAATTCTTTTCCTAAAAGATAGGTTTGGCTTTCATAATACAGATTATCGAAATCAACACCTAAATTTTTATAAGTCTCATCAAAACCTGTATAAACCCAACCGTTCATTTTCTCCCAAAGCGCTACAACTTCTGGATCTCCGGCTTCCCATTTTAAGAGCATCTCTTGGGCCTCAATTATTATGAGCGCTTGTTTCTTGGCTTCTTCTTCCGTTTTACCTTGAGCGATTAACTCTTGGATTTCCTTTTTATATTCCTGATCAAATTTGACGTAATAATTACCAACGAGTTTATCTCCTTTTAAACTCGTAGAATCCGGCGTCTCTCCATTTCCATAACGTTCCCAGGCCAACATGCTTTTACAGATATGAATTCCTCTATCATTTATAATTTGGGTTTTGTACACCTTTTTACCCGATGCCTTTAAAATTTCGGCAACACTATAACCCAATAAGTTATTTCTGATGTGACCCAAATGCAAAGGTTTATTGGTATTTGGTGAAGAATATTCTACCATCACTGCTTTATCATTTGGATTTGGAGTAACAAATCCGAAAGTATCTTGGTCTTTTATAGTTTGAAAGAAATCAAGATAATAACGCTCATCAATTTCAACATTTAAAAAACCTTTTACAACATTGAAAGACTTTACATCATCCATATTATCCTGAAGATATTGGCCAATTTGCTCTCCAATCTGAACTGGATTTCCTTTAACAACCCGCAGCATCGGGAAAATAACGACAGTGATATCGCCCACAAACTCTTTGCGCGTAGGTTGCAATTCAACCGACTCCAAAGGTGCGCCAAAAATGTCATTTACTGCTTTTTTTACCTGATGTGATAAGGTCTCCTGAAGATTCATCTGCTGTTCAATTTAAGTTTGCAAAGATAGCGTTTTTATTAAAATTTTTAGGAGTCAAAATTGTATAGTTGTTCGAAATACTTAAGCGGTAATTAGCCAGTAGTTTCTGAGCATAATTACTCTTCTAAAACGGTTAGCTTAAATCTGATTAAAACATGCAACTTTCAGGCAACTTAATATAGGGCAGATTTAATTATAATGTTGGCACACATAATGTATAATGCCTCCCATTCATTACAGAAAGTAAATTTGTGGACAATAGATTAATACTTTTTATACCTAAGTTTTTACTTCGCTAATTCATGAAAGTCAACCAATTATTCATTTTAATATACAATTATTCATTTTCTGATTTTTATCTATCATCTGATTGACACTAATTTTGGAGTTCTCAGAAATATGCGTTTCTACGATAAAAAAACCTTATTTCTATGATTTTAACCTTTCGTCGAGAAGACCTTTTATCCAAAATAAAATAAGTATCACTTTAACTAATTTTTTGGCATTAAAACCTCGAAATTAGATTAATAGAACCCTTTGTTTCATTTTTGGCGAAGCTATTAATCAAGGTCCCAAAGACGTTGATCCCCTTATTGAAAAATCCTTAACAGCAGTGTTATTGTATCTTGTGAACGTGCCTCTCCTCTCCCTCAAGGCAAGCTCTAATCACATCAACATTACATCATATAACTAATTGTATAAATGAAACGGTTAATTTTCTTAGCTGCCTTTTTTGCTGTCTTATTTGGTCATTCCCAAACCAAAAAGATAGACAGTCTTGCTATACAATTAGCTTATCGAAAACAAGATTCATCTAAAGTAGATACTTCCATACAACTTATTAAAGCCTTATACAAAAGCCAGGATTACCAGAAAGCTCTGTTATATATTTCTGAAACTGAACACCTTTCACTAACCATAAATTACAACAAAGGCGTGGCTGAAGCCAATTATTACAAAGCGCTTATATACGCCAATAAGAATGATTATTACAATGCTATTGACCATTTCAACAAATCGAAAAAACTGTACTCTGAGCTCAATGATTTCGTAGGTGTTGCTAAAGTAAGCAATAGCATGGGCCTCATAGAAATCAAAAGAGGAAATTACAGATCGGGATTAGCGAATGCTCTGGCTGCCATTAAAATATTTGAAGCTCAAAATCATTATGAAGAGCTGAGTGTGGCCTATAATAATTTGGCCGAAGCTTATGTCAACACACATCAGATCGATAAAGCTCTTGAGTTCAACATTAAATCTTTGAATATTAGAGAGCGATTAAAAGACAGTACAGGCATTATAATGTCCACAAAAAACATTGCGCATTTGTATTCAGAACGCAAAGAACACCGAAAGGCAATTGAATATTATGAAGCTGTATTAGCAATGATAAATCCTCTAACCGACCAAAACTTGAGAGGCGAAGTGCTTCCACGTATTGGTGAGGAATATCTAAGGTCTAATGATTTTGCTAAGGCTTCTGAATATTTGGAAGAAGGATTAACATACAACAGAAAAACAAATAATAAAGATGGCATCCTGAGAGCATTAAACTCTATTGCTCATCTTAATCTTGAAAAAAAGTACACGCGCCTTGCCGAAGGCCAAATATTTGAAGCTCATAAATTGGCGAAAAACACAGAGAACAATGAGGAACTTTTAAAAAACTACAAACTATTAATGACCCTCGATTCCATCAAGGGCAAATTTCAAAATGCTTACAAATGGCAAAGAGAATATTTTACCTTAAAACACCATCTCGATAGCGAAAACCAACTTACACTTCCAACAAATACAGACTCCATAGAAGAGCGTTTTGAGAACGACTCCATTACTGACATCATCAATACCCCTAAACCCATGCTAGAAAATACTAATCAAGTCCAAAATTTAAAACTCCTCTCATATGGTTTAATCGCGGCCTTTTTAACCGTATTAACTTTTTTACTTTTGATCCATCTCAAAAGAAAAAGTTCTATTAAATATACTCAAGAGCTTGAAGAAAAAAATAAACAAATCCAAATTCAAAATAAGGCTATTATGGAGCAGAAGCAACATCTTGAAGAAATCAATAACGTTAAGGATCGGTTGTTCTCTATTGTATCACATGATTTAAAAGATTCTATCTCCTCCATTAAAGGATTCTTAGACTTACTCAAAGAAGAGAGTATTAGCAGAGAAGAGTTTGATGAATTGATACCAGAACTTAGTGAAAACGCTAATAACGCTTCCTTACTACTATTTAATCTGTTGAACTGGTCAAAGTCTCAAATGCAGAATTTGGAACCCAATCCAGAACTTTTTAACATCCAAGATATTTTTCAACTTAAAATGAATTTAGTAGATCAAAAAATCGAACAAAAGCGCATCGTCGTTATCGACGAGACCCAACACGAATTGGTTTATGCCGATAAGAGTATGGTTGAAATAATTATTCAAAACTTGATTACCAATGCTGTGAAATTTAGTCGTGTGGGCGATATTATTACCATCTCTAATAAAGAGTACAATGGCAAATCTCTGATTTGCGTGGAAGACACAGGTGTTGGCATTTCAAAAGAGAACCTTGAGAAACTTTTTCAAAATAATAATTTCACGACCATTGGCACGCAAAACGAAAAAGGCACCGGTCTAGGACTGACGATCTGTAAAGAGTTAGTAGAACTTAATCAAGGCCAAATCTGGGTAGAAAGCACAGAAAATGTGGGCACCAAATTCTTTGTGGAACTTCCGAAGAAGAAAACAGAAGAACAAAATTAAAAAGTTTCTCGTTTGTGTTTAAAAGTTCGATGTGGTTACTGAGCCTAGTCGAAGTTCGGTTACTGAGCCTGGTCGAAGTTCGGTTACTGAGCCTGGTCGAAGTATGGTTACTGAGCCTGGTCGAAGTATGGTTACTGAGCCTGGTCGAAGTATGGTTACTGAGCCTGGTCGAAGTATGGTTACTGAGCCTGGTCGAAGTATCAATTTCAAGTTACTAAGCTTTCGGCAAAAACACTTCAGCCATCATGCAACGTGCACTTCCGCCCCCACAAGTTTCTATAGTTTCCAAATCGCTATAAAGAATCTCACAATGCATGGAAAACTTTGCAATTTGTAAGCTCGTCAAGCTTTCATGTGCGGCTTCGCTCATCACTAAATAACGTTTTTCATCCGTTCCTCTTACCTGCAACATATTACCAGCAAAATGATGCATTTGCGCTTCAGTAATAGCAATTATTTCTTTCCCATCTTTTTTAAGATGTTCCACGACATTCTTGCGCTCTTTTTTATCATCGATACTATCCAAGCAAATGACTGCAAAAGTTTCTGCAATACACATCATGACATTGGTGTGGTAAACAGGCAAACGTTGATCGTCAACTGTTTGATAAGCGGTAAAAATGACCGGAAAATAATCGAAGTCTTCACAGAATTCTATAAATAATTCCTCATCTGCCCTGGCCGATAATGCACAGTATGCTTTTCGATTCACACGATCCATCAAAATGCTACCCGTTCCTTCCAAAAAGAAGAGATCTTCTTCTGCACTAGTATAATCCATAATGTCTTTGATCTCAAAGCCCTCCTCCTCCAAACGCGAAAAAAGGTCTTCACGACGTTCCTTGCGACGATTTTCTGCAAACATAGGATAAAGGGCCAAATCTCCATTTTCATGAAAACTCACCCAATTGTTAGGGAAAATCGAATCTGGAGTATCGTTTACGATATCATCATTTTCCACAATAACGTTAACACCAACAGCTCTGAGTTTTTCAACAAAAGCGTCAAATTCCGCTTGTGCTTTATTATTGATTTCAGAGTTCTTGAGATCCAAATCTTCTTGAAAATAATTATTAACCGCTGTTTGCTCATTCATCCTAAAATGTACAGGACGAATCATCAAGATTGTATTTGTAGTTTGGTGCATAGTGAAGTCGAATTTATGCCTGCAAAATTAGTTTAATTTGAGTAATTTTGAAATACAATGCGTTTTTTTAATTAAAGCAATCATATTCAACATGGTAAGCCACTAATTTTAGGAATTTCCAATTAAATCTGTAAAGTCTTTAAATTTTTCCAATTACACATTAATTTTAGTCGAAAATAATTTATAATGAAAACTATACTATTCTTCTTTTGTATTAGCCTTTCTATTGCTGCTCAAAATAAAAATTCAAGTAAAGAGTTCTTAACTGTTTTTGAAAAAAGCAACGGACTTAAAACCGGTACATATCAAGACGTAATTGCGTATTATCAACTTTTAGCAGATGCCTATCCTCAAATTCAGTTAGACAGTATTGGAATGACAGATTCAGGTAAACCTCTACATTTAGCAACTTTTAATCCCGATAGAATATTCGACTTTGAAACCATAAGAAAAACAAAACAGATTTTGATGATCAACAACGGCATCCATCCCGGAGAACCGGACGGTATTGATGCTACGATGCTTTTGTTCAGAGATCTTGCGCAAGGAAAAATTAAAATGCCTAAACATACAGTTCTGGTAAGCATCCCTATCTATAATGTTGGTGGCAGCTTGAACAGAAATTCTACCACCCGCACCAATCAAGATGGCCCAGAAGAATACGGTTTTAGAGGCAATGCTAGGAATTACGATTTAAATAGGGATTTTATAAAAGCTGACACCAAAAACTCACGGACGTTTACCCAGATTTATCATAAGGTGCAACCCGCAGTTTTTATTGATAATCATGTAAGCAATGGCGCCGATTATCAATATACTTTGACTCATTTATTCACGCAGCACAATAAACTGGGAGGCGATTTGGGAAATTATCTCCATACCGAAATGATGCCAAGTTTAGAACAGAAGTTAGCCAATAAAAATTGGGATATCACACCATATGTCAACGTTTTTAATGACGTTCCTGAAGCGGGTTTTAGTCAGTTTTTGGATGGGCCTCGCTATTCAACCGGATACGCTGCTTTGTTCAACAGCTTAGGCATGATGGTGGAGACGCATATGCTCAAACCTTACAAACCTCGAGTTGAAGGCACTTATGAACTGATGAAAACCATGTTGGATATTATAGAAAGAGATCATGAAAAAATCAAAACTTTACGTTCTAATGCGATTAAACAAATCCAATCTTCCAAAACCTATCCTTTGGATTGGACGGTGGACACAACTAAATCTACAACGCTGACCTTTAAAGGTTTTGAAGGAAAAATGATCTCTAGTACCATCACTGGAGCCAAACGCTTAAAATATGATCGAAGCAAGCCCTTTACAAAAGATGTCATTTATAAAAATTATTTCAAACCCACAGTTGAAGTTGCCATACCGAAAGCTTATATCATTCCGCAAGGTTGGTGGAATGTGATTGACTTATTAAAGTTGAACCAAGTAGAAATGACCGTATTTGAAAAGGATACAACAATGACAGTTGAAAGCTATAAAATAGACACCTTCCAAACCAGAAACCAAGCTTACGAAGGTCATTATCAGCATCACAACACCAAAGTAATTTCGACAACGCAAGAAATCACATTCCGAAAAGGCGATTATTACGTACCTACCAATCAAAATGCATTAAGATATTTGTTAGAAACCTTGGAACCTCAAGCTCCTGATTCGTTCTTCAACTGGAATTTCTTTGATACAATTTTACAACAAAAAGAAGGTTTTTCGCCATATGCTTGGGAAGACGTAGCGGAAGAATTATTAAGGAAAAATGAAGAGTTAAAAATAGCTTTTGCAGCGAAAAAGAAAGCGGAACCAGATTTTGCTAATAACTGGTATGCGCAATTGGATTGGTTGCATAAACGAAGTGCTAGTTATGAATTGGCTCATATGCAGTATCCTATTTATAGAATTAGTTAGCGTCTGACTTTTCAAAAATATAGTTGATCTTCGTTTAGTTTCTATATAATTCGAAAAATTTCATATTCTAAAGTTCCAGTAAATTGTTGAAATGATAAATCCGTATCAAATACATCTTGCCAAATTTTTCGAAACTATTACTGATTTCAAACACACTTCTAGTAGACTTAATAAAATTCTACTAAAAGACGTCGAAAATTATTCTTCACAAGAATCGTTATATTTTTCTGGAACTTCTTTAATAATTTGTGATTGGACAGGACCGACTGAAAATGGATGCAAAATAAATTATCAAACAGGTGCTCATAAATCAATATATAAAGAAATTTACCCTATCGAAATTGAAAGATTACTTTCAAGAGAATTCGGATTTGCCTTTGCTCAATGCTTCGAAGCTTTAGAAACTCTATTAAAAGATATCATTTTTATCAAAATCCATTCAGACAAAACATTTAGGGATTCGCTACCAGATGGCTCGAATTATTCAAGACAATCATTAAAAGGCAGATATGATATTTTCAAATTGATAAAAAAAGCGGGAGGAACTAAGTTTAAAAATTATTCCAGAACAAATAATTATAATTTTAGGTTTACCGAGACCTTTAAAATATTTTCGGAAGTGCGACATGCAATAACTCATTCAAAAGCAGAGTTAAAAACAGCTAAAATCCCCAATAATGATTATTACAGAATGTTATTTAGAATCTTATTATCTAAAAACGAGCTTATTGGAGAAAAAATCCTTCTGACATTTGAATATAAAACACTAGATAAACTTTTAATTTATTTAGCAGAATTTGGATTTCAAATATTTAAAATACTGAGCGAAGAAGACAAATATGACTGGAAATTATAAATAATATTAATTTAAAGAATTATCATAATCCAACGCATCATTAATTTAATTCACATTAGAATACTTGCCAAATAAAAGGAATGCAAAACCCTACACCAATATCTTAATATTCGCATAAGAATTCTCAATGGCCTCCTTAACCTGTAATGGATTAAGCCATTCAACTCTCGTAATGCCTTCCTCTTCTTGTGGCTCCAAAACCCCCTTATAAGTCGAAGTCATTTCAAACCAATAGGTAATTTTCAACTGAAGCCTTCCATTACGTTTAAAAATATGGTAGGTCGTTTCTAAAGGTTTCACGATTTTCAATCCATTGACCTTGGTTTCTTCCTCCACTTCGCGCAAAGCAGTTTCTTCAATACTTTCTTCTCCCTCTGTTTTCCCTTTGGGTAAATCCCATTTTTCGTTTCGATAAATAAAAAGTATATCACCTTTGTCATTGAATACTTTACCACCGCCAGCGATCACGTTAGGCAATTTCTTAAGAAAGGATTTTAGTAGTTTGTCTTCTTTTTTACCAATAATACGTATGCCTTCTAGGTCGGTAGTATTCAGCTCTTTGATTACCTTACCAATATTGACCGTACTCATGAGGTAGTTTTTGAAATGCTTTTCCTTCTTGACTTTTGTGGTCAAAATTATGGGCTTGTCATTAACAAAAATTCTATGTGTCATTTCTTGAATGAAAATGTTGAATTGGTAAAAATATAATTTTTTGATTCATAGACTCACTTTAGAAAATTATTTTTCAAGAAGTTTTTGATTTCCCAATCTATAAAATTGTTTAATTTTGCATCATGATTCTTAACAAACAAACCGCCAAGAAAACCGCCGAACTGCTATTGCAGATTCACGCGATCAAACTACAACCAAACGTACCCTTTACATGGGCTTCCGGTTGGAAATCTCCAATTTACTGTGATAACCGTATTATCCTCTCCTATCCGCCGATTCGAAATTATGTGCGGGAAATTATGGCGAAGCATATTGAACAACAGTATGGAAAACCTGATGTTATTGCTGGTGTTGCCACTGGCGCCATTGGTATTGGTGTTTTAGTTGCTGAGTATTTAGGATTGCCTTTTGTATATGTTCGCCCTGAAGCAAAAGGTCATGGACGCCAAAACCAAATTGAAGGTCGTGTTGATAAAGGTCAAAACGTTGTGGTAGTTGAAGATCTTATTAGCACAGGAAAAAGCAGTCTTAATGCCGTAAAGGCTCTTGAGGATGCTGGCGTAAATGTGAAAGGAATGGTGGCCATTTTCTCATATGGATTTGATGTGGCCAACGCTAACTTTAAAGAAGCTGATGTTACTTTACAAACTTTAAGTAATTATGATTCTCTTTTGGAACAAGCCTTAGATACTAAATACATAACCACAAAGGAGCAGGAAGTTTTGGCAGCTTGGAATGCCAATCCAAGTGAATGGAATGCCTTTTAAAATATAAAGGTGGCGTTGTAAAGTTATTTGCCGTTAAGTCGATGATAACTGAAAACTTAATAACTTAATAATTTAATAAAATTTATCTTCCCGTATCTTTAGCGAACGTGGAACCAAACAACATACCATTATGAATTTAGAATCACCAAAAGTAAATCTTCAAAAGAGTCCACAGGAAGTGTTTGATTTCTTATCAGATGTCAAAAACTTTGAACAATTAATGCCTGAAAATATAAGCAAATTTGAAGTTTTAGGAGACGACAAGTTTTTATTTGCCTTAAAAGGTATGCCTGAAATCATATTGAAGAAAAAGGAAAGCATCGCACCAAATAAAATTGTACTTGGCGCAGCTGGAGGAAAATTAGATTTTTCATTAACTGGCGACATTCAAGAAACAGGCGATAATCAAAGTGATGTGAAATTGACATTTGCCGGCGATTTCAATCCCATGATGGCCATGATGATTAAAGGACCTATTTCAAAATTTATTGAAACTTTAGTAACCAACATGTCTAAAGCAGTTTAGTACATCAGGACAACTTCTTTAAAGTCAAAACTTTTAATGATGTTGTTCTCAACCTTTATTAAAATGTTTCCGAATTCGGAAATTCCAACAATATAACCCAAAAATAAAGCGCCTTCAGCATTTCTAAATGTTGAAGGTTTGTCTTTTCTGAACAAAAGTGATTCATAACGTGACTTCAGATCTTTAAATTGACTATTTTTTAAATAATTAAAATGGATATCAATCTGTTTTAATACTTTATCTAAAACCTCGTCCAAATCAAACACTTGTCCCGAAAGTAAAAGTAATGAGGAGGCCGATGGTAAATCCTCGAAAGCTGTTTGATTGACATTTAGTCCAATTCCAATCACAGAACCAGAAATGACATTCATCTTAATGACATTTTCGATTAAGATTCCAGCGATCTTTTTATTGTCTGACAATATGTCGTTGGGCCACTTTACACTTACTCGCTGCATTCCCAAGTTGTTCAAAGCTTCATAAACGGCTAAGGACACTGCCATACTTATATAAAAGTGCTGTGCAATATTGACAAATGAAACGTCCTTAAACACACTAAAGGTTAGGTTCTTGGCCTGTTGAGAATTCCAAACTGTGCCCATTTGACCCCTTCCGTGAGTTTGAAATTTGGCTACTACGGCCAACCCATCTTCTGCACTACCGGCAACGCTCATTTGCTTTAAGTAAGTATTTGTAGAGTCAATGGCATCAAGTTTGATAATACGCATGGGCAAGGTTTAAATAAATTATAAATTTCTTATGAAATATAAAGTCTCAAAAGATTAAATAAAACAATAACTTTGCACAAATTTAATTTAAATTAATGGCGAAAGAAAATATTAGCTCAGACGCACTGATTTCCACTATTCTAGAAGGTATTGAAGACGTCAAAGGGAAGGAAATAAAAATTCTCGACTTACGGGATATCGAAAATACGGTTTGTGATTATTTCATTATCTGCGAAGGAAACTCAAACACACAAGTGAATGCCATTGTTAATGCTGTTCAAAAGAAAGTGAGCAAAACTCTTAAAGACCATCCTTGGCACGTTGAAGGCAGCGAAAATGCCGAATGGGTTTTAATGGATTATGTCAATGTAGTAGTACATGTATTCCAAAAGCATATTAGACAATATTATGATATTGAAGGACTTTGGGGCGACGCAAAAACAACCGTTATAGAAACTAGTTACTAAAAGAGAATTAATGTCAAAAGAAAATAAAAACTTAAACAAAAAACCAAAATTAAGTCCCTACTGGATTTACGGAATGGTAATCGCTGCTTTTTTAGCAGTTCAGATATTTTCAGGTGGTTTTGGTGGACAGGATACTAAAAAAACAGAACCTACTAAATTTTTTGAGTATTTAAGCAATGGTGATGTCGCGAAAGTTGAGATCGTCAATAATAGAGAAGCCAAAGTTTATTTGACCGATGAAGCTTTAACGAAAGAAACTCATAAAGGAACCAAACCCAATAGCATTTTGCCTACTGTAACGCCAGGTCCAAATTACAAGTTTGAGTTTGGAGACTTGGCACTCTTTCAGGAGCGAATAAACGATGTCATTAAAGAAAACAACCTCACTAATACCCAAGTTACTTTTGAAACAGAGCACAACGTTTGGGGCGATTTTCTATTAGGCCTCTTACCTTTTGTATTGATCATTGGAGTTTGGATTTTTATCATGAGACGTATGTCTGGTGGTGCTGGTGGTGGTGCAGGCGGACAGATTTTCAATATTGGAAAATCCAAAGCAAAATTATTTGATGAAAATACCGATGTCAAAACTTCCTTTAAAGATGTCGCAGGTTTGGAAGGTGCTAAAGAAGAAGTGCAAGAAATCGTGGACTTCCTTAAAACACCGGAAAAATATACGTCATTAGGTGGTAAAATTCCAAAAGGAGCACTTCTTGTAGGTCCTCCAGGAACCGGTAAAACCTTATTGGCAAAAGCTGTAGCTGGAGAAGCAAAAGTTCCTTTCTTCTCTTTATCAGGTTCAGATTTCGTAGAAATGTTTGTTGGTGTTGGAGCTTCAAGAGTTCGAGACCTGTTTAAACAAGCTAAAGAAAAATCGCCTTCTATTATTTTTATTGATGAGATTGATGCCATTGGTCGCGCCAGAGGTAAGAACGCCATGTCAGGATCTAATGATGAGCGTGAAAATACCTTGAATCAATTATTGACTGAAATGGATGGTTTTGGCACCAATACTAACGTCATTGTTCTGGCTGCCACCAACAGAGCCGATATTTTAGATAAGGCCTTAATGCGGGCCGGTCGTTTTGATAGACAGATTTTTGTCGATCTACCGGACATCGTTGAGCGTAAAGAGATTTTTGAGGTGCATTTAAGACCGATCAAGAAAGGTGATGATTTAGATATTGATTTTCTTGCAAGACAAACTCCAGGATTTTCTGGAGCGGATATCGCCAACGTATGTAACGAAGCGGCGCTGATCGCTGCTAGAAAAGGTAACAAATCTGTAAACAAACAAGATTTCTTGGATGCTGTGGATAGAATTATTGGCGGCCTTGAAAAGAAAAATAAGATTATTACTCCAGACGAAAAACGTGCCGTTGCTTTTCACGAAGCTGGCCACGCCACCATAAGCTGGATGTTGGAACACGCTGCGCCTTTAGTTAAGGTTACAATCGTTCCTAGAGGACGCTCCTTGGGTGCTGCTTGGTATTTGCCAGAAGAACGTCTTATTGTTAGAACAGAGCAGATGCTTGATGAAATGTGCGCGGCTCTTGGTGGTCGTGCGGCCGAAAAAGTAATTTTCGACAAGATTTCTACGGGTGCTTTAAGTGATTTGGAAAAAGTTACAAAGCAAGCGCGTGCCATGGTTACTGTTTATGGGTTGAGTGATAAAGTTGGAAACTTAACCTATTATGATTCTTCAGGGCAATCTGAATATGGATTTTCAAAACCGTACAGTGAAAAAACTGCAGAGTTAATTGACGAAGAAATTTCTGTGATCATTGAAGAGCAATATGCTCGCGCTATCAAAATACTTGAAGCGAATAAAGATAAACTGACAGAACTCGCAGAAGAATTACTTGAAAAAGAAGTTATATTTAAAGATAATTTAGAGCGTATTTTTGGCAAGCGTCTTTATGATAAAGACATTTTGGAAGCAGCGAAAGATCAAGCACAACCAATTCCTGAAATTGAGGAGATTGATGTGCCGGGTGAAGGCATCGTAAAAGATGAGCCTTTAATTTAAATAAACATTTCAAATTCATATAAAAAACTTAAATTAAACCTTTGTTAATTTAAGTTTTTTTATATTTGGAGGAACCATTAGTAAAATCAGGTTAATAGCACCCCGTACATGAGTCTATTTCGTAAAATTTTCGGCTTAAAGTATACGCCAGAAGATAAAATAAAAAGCGAAGAGAGAGGCAGATATATGCCCGAGATTAAGCTACCTATAGACGAGAAATTTACTATAAATTTTAAGGCCAATGGTGGCAAATTTCTGTATTGTGAAAATATGGAAGAAGTCCACAAATCCCTTAAAAATATTCTTCATGAAAATGATTGGGAAGGCATGAATGTTTTCTTATTAGATGCGAGGCTCAAAGACTTATTCAAGGATTTTGATCTTCCCGTTACCAGAAAACCCGAAGAAGGCCAGTACTTCCTTTCTACCTGCGAATACTTAATAGCAGACGATGGTTCGCTATTGATCTCTTCCAATCAGATTGCCGAAAAGAAATTAGGAGACTTACCTCCCAATTTTGTCATTTATGCCACAACAAGTCAGTTTGTTGAAAATATCGGCGAAGGCTTAAGGGGCATTAAAAATAAAAATAAGGACAGAATCCCAACCAATATTACTACTATTAAACATTTCAAGACTATAGAAGATAAAAATTTTCTTTCTTATGGAAGTAGCTCAAAAAACCTATATTTGCTACTCTTAGAAGATTTATAATAAAAATTTTTACTTTGTTTATGGTCATACTTCATTTACAATATTGGATCTGTTATTAAAATCAAATAAAACTTACAGTTGAAAGAACTTAGAACAAGAGCCTTTTCTGGCGCTATCTATATATCCTTGCTCATATTGTCATTGTATTGGCAATACGCTGTTGTGGTGCTCTTTTTTGTGTTTGGGCTTATTTGTATGGCCGAATTTAAAAAACTTATCCAGTTAGAAAGTAAAGCACCTTATGTTGTGTTTACACTCATGTACTTGGGTTTTAGTATATGGTGCATTACCCCAGAAATGGATGCCGGTTTTAATGAAGCAATAAAAATTCTTCAAGTACTTACCATCTTTGTGCAATTATTTTTAATCAAGGACTTATTTTCGGAAAAAACAATACCGCTCTTTGAATCCAAGCGATTTATACTTACCACCTTTTATTTAACAAGTGCATTTATTTTTTTAATCATGATTGCCAATAACAATAAGCAATTCACACCTATGTTGCTTTTTGGTATGTTTGTATTGATTTGGGTAAATGATACTGGTGCTTATTTTGTTGGTAAAAATTTCGGAAAACAGAAACTGTTCCCAAGTGTATCACCCAAAAAAACCTTTGAAGGTTTTATGGGTGGCTTATTTTTTGCCAGTTTGGCCAGTTATTTTATTGCTACATTTACAGGAACTTTAGATTTTACAAATTGGCTTATCCTGAGTATCATTGCGGTTGTTTTTGGCACCTTGGGCGACTTGATAGAATCTAAATTTAAAAGACAAGCTGGAGTAAAAGATAGTGGCGTCATTATGCCTGGCCACGGGGGCTTGTTAGATCGGTTAGATAGTATTATTTTCGCAGCACCATTTTTATATTTATTTTTAAGACTATTCCCCTATGTTTCATAAAGAAGGCCATAAAATTATTATGATCACTATTGCTTTAGTTGTAATAGCGATTATGAGTATTGATTATTTTGTTACTATAGAGTGGTTAAGAGCGAGCCTAATGTTGGTCGTCGTTGGGTTTTTCATCATTATTTTGCAATTTTTCAGAAACCCGAAACGTATTGGTACACTACATGACCATCATATTTTGTCCCCGGTTGATGGTAAAGTTGTGGTAATTGAAGAAGTTTTTGAAAAGGAATTTTTTAATGATAAGCGCATTCAAGTTTCCGTATTTATGTCGCCTATTAATGTGCACGTGACGCGCTATCCAATTGCGGGAAAAGTCATTTTCAGTAAATACCATCCTGGAAAATTTTTAGTAGCGTGGCATCCCAAAGCGAGTGAAGAAAATGAACGTACCACGGTGGTTATCGAGAACGAATTCATTGGAAAGGTATTATTTCGTCAAATTGCTGGTGCTTTAGCAAAACGTATTGTTAATTATGCAATTATAAATGATGATGTTAAGCAAGGAGCAGATTCTGGATTTATTAAATTTGGCTCAAGAGTAGATTTGTTTTTACCTTTAGATGCTGATATTAAAGTAGCGCTCAACCAAAAGGTAAAAGGTGGTATCAGTGTGATTGCAGAGACAAAATGATTTCAGAAGACCATTTAGATATTGAATTTAAGGAAGCGGTAGATCGTATCAACGGCTATACAGAACCTTTTCCTGCCGATTTATTACTTCGCTTATATGCGTATTATAAAAAGGCTACCAATAACTATAAAAGTCCAAAGGGAAGAAAACCTATCATTACCGCTTTTAAAACCAATGCGCTATTTCAAATAAAAAGCGTTACTCCAGACGAAGCCAAACGCATCTACATCGACTTGGTCAATAATTATTTCTTATACGGAAAGTAAACTAATTACTCGTCAAATATAATCTCGACACGTCGATTGTTTTGCGATTGAATTGGGATGTATTTGAATTGATTGAAAACTGCAATACTTTTTTTTTACCACCAAATTAGAAAGTTATGACTTTAAAATCTGTGCTCAATAGAGATTATTTCCTATTACCCATCCTGAGCATTATTTATTTCTTAACTATCAAAGGCGCCATGCCATCAGTTGTTTATGTAATAATTGCACTTTTAACAAGTATCTATTTTTTTCCCGTAAAACTGTTCTTAGAAAATGACGCTACAAAATTTACTAGTCAAAGGAGAATTGTAGTCTTGCTGTCATATTTTATCATAAGCAACCTTATTGCAATCTCTATTTTATTGGCTTATCAAACTGATTTGGGATTCATTCGTACCGTAATATCTATTTATAGCCTCATAAATTTAGCCTTCCTAATTTATTTTCATATGACGGAAAGCGGAGGCTATAATTTTATTTTGACTTGCTGCACCTTCTTTCTAACTTTTGCTCTAATTGTAGTTTAACTACAAATTATTAAAGAGTTCAATCAAATAATACTTTAAGTTTCTAATCTCTTATCAAAGGCATCGTACTACAGCGTAACAAGCCTTCTTGCTTTGCTATTTCAGCATAAGGTACTTCTTCCACGGTAAAATTATTATGGCGTAGCCAAGTATTCAGACGAGCAAACTTTCGTTCAGTAATAATTACATCTTCAGAAATTGAGAACACATTGCTATTCATGTGATACATTTCTTCACGAGTGATATGGAATAAATTTTCTTTTCCAAATAAATTCACGAAGTACATGTAGTCACTTTCTTCCCTAAAACCACTTTTATAAATAATGCCTTTATCTTTTCCTACAGGTTGAAAACAACAATCCAGATGGAGTGCATTATCCCTTGGCTCAATCCGCGATTTTACCAAATCAAATTCCTTGACTATCTTATTTGGAAATAGTTCCTTAATATAATTGACGCCTTCTATATTGGTACGTGCTGTAATATAATCTCTATAATCACTGTCTTTATAAGTACCAATAAAAATATGGTCATTCCATAACATAACATCACCACCTTCAATATGAACTTTCTCGGGAGGACGGATAACTTTAGCAGGATTAATTTGGTCAATCACATATTGAATGGCGTCCAATTCCTGTTCCCTATCTGGAAGGATATTGGCCTTGATGAAGATGTCATCGATTACAAAAGCCACATCTCTTGCGAAAATTTGGTTATAATTATTAACTAATTCAGGCCGGTAGACTTTAACATCATATTTCTCAAAAACTTTGGCAACAGCCTCCATCTCTTCAATCATATCTGCCTCAATAGGATAGGTTCCCGCTTTAATATGTTCTAATGACTTTGGGTCATAGGCTTCTTCTGCTTTCGGTGTGGGACCGTTGCTCACGGCAGTTCCCAAAACAACCGCTCTTAATCTTGAGGTTTCGTTTTTGATATTCAGTTTAAGCATGCTGCAAAGTATAAAAAAAGCTCCATCTTAAAAAATGAAGCTTTGTTATAATTAATGTATGGTAATTAACGTTTTTCAATAGCCTTAAATGGCCTTAATGTTTCACCAATATATATTTGTCTTGGACGTCCTATCGGCTCTTTGTTCAGTCTCATTTCTTTCCATTGTGCAATCCAACCTGGCAGTCGTCCTAAAGCGAACATTACCGTAAACATATCTGTTGGAATCCCCATGGCTCTGTAGATAATACCTGAATAAAAATCCACGTTAGGATAAAGTTTACGCTCAACAAAGTAGGGATCTTTCAATGCTTCTTTTTCTAAAGATTTAGCGATTTCAAGAATTTTATCTTCCACACCTAAATCGTTCAACACTTCGTCCGCTGCTTTTTTAATAATTTTTGCTCTTGGATCAAAGTTTTTATAAACACGGTGTCCAAAGCCCATTAAACGGAATGGATCCTCCCTGTCTTTAGCCTTGGCCATGTATTTGTCAGTGTCTCCACCATCAGAATTAATGGCTTCCAACATTTCTAAAACCGCTTGGTTCGCACCTCCGTGAAGAGGGCCCCAAAGTGCAGAAATCCCTGTAGAAAGTGAGGCAAAAAGACCCACATGAGATGAACCGGTTATTCTTACGGTTGATGTAGAACAGTTTTGCTCATGATCAGCATGAAGAATTAATAATTTATCTAAAGCATTTAATAAAATAGGATTTACTTTATATTCTTCATTTGGTTGCTTGAACATCATTTTAAGAATGTTCTCGACATAACCTAGGTTTTTATCGCCATAATCTAATGGTAATCCATTCTTTTTCCGGAAAGTCCAAGCTACTAATACTGGGAACTTGCCTAAAATTTTTACAATGGCCTTGTACATGTCTTCTTCCGAATTGACATTTACTGAAGATGGATTAAAAGCTGTGAGTGCACTGGTAAGTGAAGCAATCACACCCATTGGATGCGCAGACTTAGGAAAAGCATCCACAATTTTACGAATATCTTCGTCAACCACGGACTGCGACTTAATATCCGAATGGAATTTTTCTAATTCTGATTTTGTCGGTAATTCCCCAAAAATGAGAAGGAAAGCTACTTCAAGAAAATCTGCCTTTTCAGCCAGCTCTTCTATGGAATATCCTCTGTATCTTAATATTCCTTTTTCGCCATCCAAGAAAGTAATTGCACTTTCGCACGAACCTGTATTTTTAAATCCTGGATCGAGTGTAATGACACTATCTGTGTTAGTTCTTAAATTACTAATATCGATGGCGACTTCATTTTCTGTGCCAACGACGAGAGGAAATTCATATTTTTTACCTTGTATTTCTATTGTAGCTTTATCTGACATATATATTTGTAAGTTTTATTTTAAAATTGTTGAAGTTGTCACGAATTTACAAAATATATCACGATATAGAAAAGAACTTAACACGCATTTTAACAATCGTGGGATATATAAAAACTATCTAAAAAAATGACTTACGTGTCCTAATTTGGATAAGTTTTTTAATTTTGTCCTTCTCTGAATTAACTGAAATAAATTTACCCGCACTTACTTAAAAGAGGTAAAAACGTTTATTAAATATTAATATATCTATGAGACTTATAACATTCTCGTTCCTCTTATTCATGTTTAGCTACTCGCAGGCTCAAGTGATTAATGTAGAAACGATGAGAAAAAAAACAGATTCTGCAAAATGGACGGGATCGGTAAGCCTCGACGCAAGTTTGATCAAAAATAAAAATAGTATTTTTAAAATAGCGAACAAGGCAGACATTCAATACAATAATAAAAAGGAATTATGGCTATTTGTAAATGATTTGAAATTTGAAAAGGCAGCAGGAGAATCCTTCGTAAATAAAGGCACCCAGCATTTGCGATACAACTACAAAGTCACTGAAACGATTAAAATGGAAGCGTTTACCCAAGCACAATATGATGCCATTTCAGAAATTGATTTTAGAGGATTGATCGGACTTGGTCCCCGCTTCAAACTTTCGTCCAACGATGATTATCGGTTTTATTTGGGAACTATGGTTATGTACGAATATGAAAAAGCGTCAGAAGTCGAAGCTCATAGAATTCATAAGGATTTCCGCGCAAGTACTTATTTTTCTTTTAGTATCTATCCAACTGAAATTATTGGTATCATCAGTACCAGTTATTATCAACCACGCTTGAATGCACTAAACGATTTCAGACTCTCAAGTACCACAAGCGTTTTGTTCAAAATTTTGGAGAATCTCGCCTTCAAAACAACTTTTATTTACAATTTTGATGCCTATCCCGTCGTGACCATACCAAAATCCCAATATGAATGGACAAACGGTCTTATGTTTACCTTCTAATATTTATATTAGTTTTCTGAATTTACTGCATCTCCAAACAACGAAAGCTCGCCTTTTTAAAATATCTTAGTTCTGAGATGTCTGCATTAAATCCCTGCGCATTTCTTCCAGGTTTTTTGCTGTCTCAAAATTGATTTTTAAACTACAAACCTTCAGTTTTGTCTAAGCTTTGAAATCTCCCAATGATTATCTTTCAAGATAATCAAAACAGCAGCCTTATTTAAATCAATGGAGCTGTAGTTTTCATTTACTATCTCGTAAAAATTTAAATCAGCATTATTCCGCTTCCAGGAAAACAAATAATAAGAATCAGGTTATTAGACATTTCAAAATATTATAATACTCTAAGACTAAGTTACTTTAGCCCTAAATGCTTTTATACAAAAAGGGTTAGATTCTAAATGAGAATCTAACCCTTAATAATTATAATGCCTTAAAAAGCACCTATAAATCTATCTTATTTTAAACGCTTTTTCGCCAGGAAAGTAAGCTACATCTTCCAATTCTTCCTCAATACGCAACAATTGGTTGTATTTCGCCATACGGTCACTACGTGACGCTGAGCCAGTTTTGATCTGTCCACAGTTTAACGCCACTGCCAAATCTGCAATGGTGTTGTCTTCAGTTTCTCCTGAACGATGCGACATCACTGAAGTAAACCCTGCATTATGCGCCATATTAACCGCTGCGATAGTTTCAGTTAAGGTTCCGATTTGATTTACTTTGATTAAAATTGAATTGGCTATGCCATTTTCAATTCCTCTTGACAAACGCTCTACATTGGTCACGAATAAATCATCCCCTACCAACTGTATTTTGTTGCCAATCTTTTCTGTCAAATATTTCCAACCTTCCCAGTCGTTTTCGTCCATCCCATCTTCAATGGATATAATTGGATATTTGTCTGCTAATTCGGCTAAGTAATCAGCTTGCTCAGTACTTGTTCTTACTTTACCAGATGCGCCTTCGTATTTGCTATAATCATATTTGCCATCTACATAAAATTCTGCAGCAGCGCAATCTAAAGCAATCATGACATCGTCACCTAAAGTATATCCAGCTTTTTCAACCGCTACTTTTATAGTATCCAAAGCATCTTCAGTACCACCGGCTAGGTTTGGAGCAAATCCGCCCTCATCACCTACTGCGGTACTCAAACCTCGATCGTGCAATACGTTTTTAAGATTATGGAATATCTCAGTTCCCATTTGCATGGCATGCGTGAAATTTTTAGCCTTAACCGGCATGATCATAAATTCCTGAAAGGCAATAGGTGCATCAGAATGTGAACCACCATTGATAATGTTCATCATTGGCACTGGAAGGGTATTAGCAGATACACCACCAACATAGCGATATAAGGGCATGCCTAATTCATTAGCAGCCGCTTTAGCAACCGCTAAAGAAACGCCTAAAATAGCATTGGCACCTAATTTTGACTTGTTTGATGTACCATCTAAATCAATCATCATCTGGTCCACTTTATTCTGTTCGAATACTGAAGTTCCCAATAATTCTTGTGCAATCAAGGTGTTCACGTTTTCGACAGCATTCAAAACGCCTTTGCCCATATAGGCTTCTCCACCGTCTCTAAGCTCTACAGCTTCATGTTCTCCCGTAGAAGCTCCTGAAGGCACCGCAGCGCGTCCAAGAATACCGTTTTCGGTAACGACATCTACTTCAACTGTTGGATTACCACGTGAATCAAAAATTTGTCTTGCATGGATGTTAATGATGATACTCATTGTTATATGTTTTATTGTTAATTTATTATTTATTATTCCCAGAGACAATAGAAGACCTATTCATTTTGCAACTCCAGCTTATTGCTAATTTACGAAATAGTTGGCCCAAACTTCCATCGATTTTCGGAATTACATTTAAAATCAGCGATAATGATTTCGTTATAAGAAAACCTCAAGAAAGAAGCTGCTTTTTTGAGGTTTTAGTACTATTTATTTTTGATATTTTCTATAAATTGATCAAACAGATATGAGGCATCATGTGGACCAGGACTCGATTCAGGATGGTATTGTACCGAGAACACATTTTTTGATTTCATCCGCATCCCTGCAACCGTATTATCGTTTAAATGGTTGTGTGTAATTTCAATGTCTGGATGTTGTTCTGTTTCTTCTCTATTGAGTGCAAAACCATGATTTTGGGAAGTAATCTCACCTTTTCCTGTAATAAGATTTTTAACAGGATGATTAATACCTCTATGGCCATTATTCATCTTATAGGTTGAAATGCCATTAGCCAAACCAATAATTTGATGGCCAAGACAAATTCCGAAGAGTGGTAAGTTGCGCTTGATAATTTCTTGCGTTAAAGCGATAACACCGTGCAAAGGTTCAGGATCTCCTGGACCATTGGAAAGAAAGAATCCATCCGGTTCGAAAGCATTCATTTCGTCAAAAGTGGCATCGTATGGAAATACTTTTATGTATACATCTTTTTTGGACAAATTGCGAAGAATATTCTTTTTAATGCCCAAATCTAATGCGGCAACACGATAAGTCGCATTTTCATTGCCCACAAAATAAGCTTCCTTTGTACTCACTTTTGATGCAAGTTCCAGACCTACCATTTGTGGTATTTCTGCTAACTGCTTTTTTAATTCTTCTATATTGTCCACTTCCGTAGAAATGACCGCATTCATGGCGCCATTATCACGAATGTAGCTCACTAAAGCGCGTGTATCGACATCAGAAATAGCGAGTAGATTAAATTTATCGAAGAACTCCTCCAAAGAACCATCCGCTGCTGGTCTGGAATAAGTGTAACTGAAATTCTTGCAGATCAATCCTGCTATTTGAATGGCATCAGATTCTACTTCGTCAGCAAGGGTTCCATAATTACCCAAATGGGAACTGGTTGCTACCATTAATTGGCCATAATAGGATGGGTCTGTTATTACTTCCTGATACCCAGTGGCACCAGTGTTAAAGCAAATTTCCCCAAAGGCTGAGCCTTGTTTTCCTATTGATTTTCCGTGAAAAATGGTACCATCTGCAAGAAGAATGATGGCTTTGTGTCTTTTAGTATATTTCACAATAAAAATATTACTTTAATTGTTATTATTATTTATCCAAGTATGAAATTGAAATCGTTAAAAGCAGAGGAGATTCACGCCCGCGCGGGAACCAAGTTTTGCAAAATTGCATAAAAAAAAGGATAAACTAAAACGTTTATCCTTTTTATATTTATAAATAACTACCCATTTATTCTTCCTCGTTGGCTGCTTTTTTATCAACAACTGGAGCTGCGGTTGTTGCAGTACCTTCGGCAGTAGTAGCAGTCGCGTCAACAGTATCGTCAGATTTTTTAGAACGACCTCTACGAGTTGTTTTCTTTTTAGGTTGCTTATCAGCATTGTAGATTTCGTTGTAATCTACCAATTCGATCATTGCCATATCAGCGTTATCACCCAAACGATTTCCTAACTTGATGATACGAGTGTATCCTCCTGGACGATCGCCAACTTTTGGTGCAACATCTCTGAACAATTCAGCTACCACTTCTTTTTGTCTTAAACGACTATAAACAATACGTCTGTTGTGCGTAGTGTCTTCTTTAGACTTTGTAATCATTGGCTCCACAAATTGTTGTAAAGCTTTTGCTTTTGCAACCGTTGTGTTAATACGCTTGTGTTCTATTAAAGAACAAGCCATATTTGCCAACATTGATTTTCTATGTGCCGTTTTACGACTTAAATGGTTGAATTTCTTTCCGTGTCTCATGACATTTTTGAATTTGACATCATCTTGCTACCATATCCATCCGGAGAGCAAATTATGTGTCGTTAATAATCTTTTATTTTGAAAAAATCAGAAATCGTTAATTGTAAAATTACAATCTAAAATGTTCTAGTCTTTATCTAATTTGTATTTGCTTAAATCCATTCCGAAGCTAAGACCTTTAACACTCACTAGTTCTTCTAGTTCTGTTAATGATTTCTTACCAAAATTTCTGAATTTCATTAAATCATTTTTGTTGTAGGCCACTAAATCACCAAGAGAATCTACTTCAGCAGCTTTCAAGCAATTAAGCGCACGTACTGACAGATCTAAATCAACCAATTTGGTTTTCAATAGTTGTCTCATGTGAAGTGACTCTTCATCATAAGTTTCTGTTTGTGCAATTTCATCAGCTTCTAAAGTGATACGCTCATCAGAGAATAGCATGAAGTGGTGGATTAAAATCTTAGCCGCTTCAGTTAATGCATCTTTAGGATTGATTGAACCGTCTGTAACAATTTCGAAAACAAGTTTCTCGTAGTCAGTTTTTTGCTCAACACGGAAGTTTTCAACCGCGTACTTCACGTTTCTTATTGGCGTATAAATTGAATCTGTAAAAATAGTTCCAATCGGTGCAGATGCTTTTTTATTTTCTTCTGCAGGAACATATCCTCTACCTTTTTCAATCGTCAACTCCATATTGATGCTCACTTTGGAATCTAAATTACAGATAACTAAGTCTTTGTTCAGAACTTGAAATCCTGAAATAAACTTTTGGAAATCCCCAGCTGTAATTTTGTCTTGTCCTGAAATTGAGATTGTAACGGTTTCGTTATCAATTTCATCAATTTGACGCTTAAAGTTAATTTGCTTTAAGTTCAAAACTATTTCAGTAACATCTTCAACTACACCAGCAATTGTAGAAAACTCGTGATCAACACCTTCAATTCTTACAGAAGTAATTGCAAATCCTTCCAAAGAAGATAACAAAACTCTTCTTAAAGCATTACCTACTGTCAATCCATAGCCAGGCTCTAAAGGTCTGAATTCAAACTTCCCTTCAAAAGGAGTTGAATCAATCATAATCACCTTGTCGGGCTTTTGAAAATTTAATATTGCCATATTGCGTTTTGTATCAGTTATTATTTAGAGTATAATTCGACGATAAATTGTTCGTTGATATTTTCTGGAATTTGAACTCTAGCAGGAATCGAAACATACGTTCCTTGTTTAGTTTCGCTGTTCCATGTCATCCACTCGTATACGTTGTTAGAGTTAGACAACGAAGTTTGAATGATTTCAAGAGATTTTGATTTCTCTCTGATGGCAACATTGTCACCAGCTTTCAATTGGTAAGAAGGAATGTTTACGATCTCTCCATTCACCGTAATGTGTCTGTGAGAAACTAATTGGCGAGCACCATTACGTGAAGGCGCTAATCCCAATCTGTAAACCACGTTATCCAAACGAGACTCACATAATTGTAACAACACTTCACCAGTAATACCTGTTGCAGCAGTTGCTTTCTTAAACATGTTTCTGAATTGCTTTTCCAATATACCGTAAGTATATTTAGCTTTCTGCTTTTCCATTAACTGGATAGAGTACTCAGATTTCTTTCCACGACGCTTGTTTGCACCATGTTGACCAGGAGGATAGTTTCTTTTTTCGAAAGCTTTATCATCTCCGTAAATAGCTTCACCGAATTTTCGGGCTATTTTTGTTTTAGGACCAGTATATCTTGCCATTTCTTAATTTGATTTTGAGAGTGTCTATGAATTAAGGTCTTAATCTATCCTTCGATAAACAGGAATCTCTCTTTTTTTGATACTTGTTATTAATTTTTTTTCAGTTTGCAAATTTACATATAAAAAATCAATATCAACCATTTAATATGATTGATATTGATTATAAATACGTTATAAATTATACACGTCTACGTTTTGGAGGGCGACATCCGTTATGTGGTAATGGAGTAACGTCAATAATTTCTGTTACTTCAATACCTGCATTGTGGATAGAACGGATAGCAGATTCTCTACCGTTACCTGGTCCTTTTACATAAACTTTCACTTTCTTCAGTCCAGCTTCTTTTGCTACACCAGCAGCATCTTCAGCGGCAACTTGAGCAGCGTATGGAGTATTCTTTTTAGAACCTCTAAAACCCATCTTACCAGCTGATGACCAAGAAATCACATCACCTTTTTTGTTTGTCAAAGAAACAATGATATTGTTGAATGAAGCTGCAATATGTGCCTCTCCATTTGCTTCAACAATAACCTTACGTTTTTTAACTTTTGTACTTGACTTTGCCATAAATTTTTAGTTTCTAGTTGTTAGCTTTTAGTTGTTAGAATCCTAGACTTTTACATTTCAGACAGATTCATCTAACGCTCTAATTACTAATGACTAATGTCTTGTTATTATTTAGTTACT
>JBBSRC010000034.1:0-37930 GCA_038243395.1 Flavobacteriales bacterium
CATGCCAGGGGGCGGAACCACAGATTATGCGGTTGAAATTTACCACAAAGCTATCACTGATGGGAAATATGAAAGCTTTTTATCTGAAGACACCGAGCTTCCAATGATGTTTATGGATGATGCCATTAATGCCACCATTCAAATCATGGATGCACCTGCGGAGCAATTGACCATTAGATCGTCTTATAATTTGGCGGCCATGAGTTTTACTCCAAAAGATATTGCTGCTGAAATTCAAAAGCACATCAAAGATTTTACCATTTCTTATAATCCTGATTTTAGACAGAAAATTGCTGATACCTGGCCAAAATCAATCGATGACAGTGTTGCCAGAAAGGATTGGAATTGGAATCACGAATTTGACCTCCAGAAAATGAGCGACGAAATGTTGACCGAATTAGGTAAAAAATATGCGGCTTCTGAGCAGTAGTTGGTAGGAGTTGGAAAAGTTTAGGAGTTTAGGAGTTTAGGAGTTTAGGAGTTTAGGAAGATTGAATTTTATATCATCCATTTTACCATTCCATCTTAATTTTATACATTATTATTCACAATGAGTTTTCTCTAGCTTTTTTGTGATTAAAAAAAATTGATGACATTTTAAATGTATTTCGATGATGTAAAAACAAACATCATGAAAACTTTATATCCTTTAATTTGTGCCTCACTCGTATTTCTATCCTGTTTAAGCTCACCAACAAAGAATGCCGATACTATCGCAAGTGCCAACGATGGCGAAGCATCTCCATCCTTTATACAAGAAACAAAAAAGCACTACTTTGTTGATGGCAAAACCGGTCTTATTGTATTTCAAAAAGAATATCCTTCAGATTGGGAAATTGTAACAAAACCAATTTATAACCTCGACCAGGACTTCCCATCATTTCTTTACCTCATGCAAAATAATAAAGGCATGAAAGCATTCAACTCACCCACACAACAATTCGTGTCCTATCAGAATCCAGAGTACTCACAAATGATGCAAGATTACGGCATGACCAATATTCGTCCCGTAATTTCTCCAGAAGAGTTTGTTGCGTATGAGATAAAACCAATGATGGAAAAAAATGGATTCGAATTTTTATCCCAAAGACAATTTCCTGATGTTTTGGCACATATTGAAGATCAAAAGCGCAAATATGATATGCCCAATATGGATTTCAATCTGTACAGCACAGAATGGATTAATAAAGACCACATTAAGGCTCTAGTTACTTTCAACCAATTGGTTTTAAATCAAGATGTGCCCGGTTATAGGAACGAAAGCATAACAATATGGAGTTATCAAATGGGCTATTTCTTTGCACCAACTGATATTTACGAAAGTGATATGAAAATTGCGATCCAAGCCGATATGAATCAGATAGAAAATCAAAATTGGCAAAAATACCAACTTCAGGTTAACAATTTCAGACAGCAGCAAAGGACTGCTCAACACAATGAGCTCATGCGCAACAACCAAATCCAATTTGACCAGCATCAAAAAACGATGCGGGACCAATCTGCTGCTAACGACGCTAACCATGCTCGATTTATGGATAATCTTCGCGGTACATCAACCTCAACCAGCTATGCCTCCAGCTCTAATCACAGCAATTTTATAGATATGATTAGGGAAGAACAAAACGTGAGTTTGAACGGGAAAATATTTAAGGTGGAAGCTGGCGCAGAAAATTATTGGATGAATAGCGACGGCAAGTATATTAAAAGCAATGATCAGTTTTATGATCCAAATAGAGATGCATTGTATGATAATCAACGTTGGGATTTAACAAACAAACAAAATTAATTGGAACCAAAATAATAGACGTTAAACGTTTAAAACCTTCATTTTACGGATTCGCTGAGTGAAGTAAATTGAATAAATTGTATATTCAATGTGTTTTGCTATAATTTATGGAACACGTTTACAATACTGATTCACAACTTCTTCTGATCGATGCTATAAAAGCAAATGATTCCATAGTGCTCAAGCAACTATATATCAATAACTATCATAAAATCGAAGCTTTAGTGCTTAAAAACAATGGCACAACTGACCACGCAAAAGATGTTTACCAAGAGGCTTTCATCATAGTTTGGAATAATGTGAAAAGTGATAATTTCGTGCCTCTAAACGAATCCGCTTTACAAGGGTACTTGTACCAGATTGCTAAAAACAAATGGATGGATGTACTACGGTCCTCACAGTTTAAAAAAACAAAATTGATTAAGCATGAGCTTTCTGTTTTAGACAAACGCATAGAGCTTCATGATGAAGAAGAACAAGAGTCTTTCAAGAGAAAATTGGAACAAACTATGGATGCCTTTAAAAACCTTGGTAATCCATGCAAACAACTCTTAAATGATTTCTATTTTGAAAAAATATCCCTTCGAGACATCGCACATAAATTAAAAATTGAGGAAAATACAGCACGAACAAAAAAATACAGATGTATGGAAAAACTTCGTGAACTGGTATTGGCCTCAAAAAAATGAGAACATTGAAAGATAATACCAACATTACCCCAGAACTACTTGAAGCTGTTGAACGTTATTATAATGGTACAATGGCGCTACAGAAACGTACACTCTTTAAAGAGCAACTTCATAAAGATGGCGATTTTAAAATATTGGTTGAAGATATAAGAACCACTTTATTAGGTATTGAAGGACAAGCCTTAAAAGAGCGCCTAGAGGCCTTTCATGAAGAGATTTCTAAGCACAATCCTGTGGTTGCATCAACGCCTAAAGTTCGATTTCTCAGTTTTAGCAAAATAGCCATAGCGGCAGGAATCATACTTGTGTTAGGCATGTTATGGTTTTTATCGGGATCAACCAATGACAGGCTTTTTGCAAAATATTTCAGACCCGATCCTGGTTTACCAACGACCATGAGTTCTTCGGACAATTTTGCGTTTTATGATGCCATGGTAAATTATAAGCAAGGCGATTACGCCACAGCCATTTCAAAGTGGGAAAAACTAGAGCAGAAAGCTCCAGAAAATGACACACTTAATTACTTTTTGGGCGTCGCTTATTTAGCCCAGAAAAATGCCGAGAAAGCAGTTCCCTATTTGAAGAAAACGGCAAATAATGCAGAAAGCGTATTTCTGCAAGATGCTTTTTACTATATGGGATTGGCTTATTTAAAGTCTGATAAATTAGAAGAAGCGAAAAATGCCTTTCAAAAAAGCCAATCGGACAAAAGCCAAGAAATTTTAAACCGTTTAAACTAATTGTGCTTTGGACGAAATTCATATAAGCGGTTAAATTGTCCCGCCGTCGGTCTAATAGACCACCATTGTTCTGAATTTTGGAATTACATTAACCTCGTCTAAATCATTGGATTCAGCTGAAAAAAACATCTTAGTTATCACTGGAAGATGAATTTAGTTTTAAATAAAACAAATTCCGTAGCAACAGAAACCAGTCTTATTTAGGTTTATTTTTCTATGGGAATGATTAGCATGTATTCCTGAGTGCCAATAATAAATAGATCATCCGTTTAACCTTTGATAATAAACTTGTTAATTTCTAACACTATCCATATTACATTTTTGGATACGTATTAATCTCGATTTCGATGACTTTCCCATATTTTTCAGCAATAGGTTTTATTTCTGAAGCTTTCCCAATTAAAACAATTTGGAGATTGTCCTTGGGAAAATAGGTTTCAATAATCTCACTGGCTTTTTTTAGATCCAGTGCGTCCACCTTCTTTTGAAAATTATTGATGTAAGATTTATCAAAATCATACCAAAACATTTCTCCCAGAAGTCCTGAAAGTTGTGATACGGTTTCATATTTAGGCGGAAATTGGCCCTTCACGTAATTTTTGGCAGAAGCTAAGGATTTTTCGTCCAAACCTTTACTATGCAAAGTCTTTAAAACCTCGAAGGTTTTGTCCAAAGCGGCTTCGGTCGTTTCATTTGCGGTAAAGGTTGAAATCGTAAATGAGCCGCCGTATTTTAAAGGATCGAATCTGCTGCTGGCACCATAGGTTAACCCAGAATTTACCCTCAATTCATCGTTTAACATGGAGGTAAATCTGCCGCCAAAGAGCGTATTTATAATTGAAATATCCACAAATTCTGGATTGTTTCTGCTAACACCAGGAGATCCAATATAGAATGTTGATTCTTTTGCATCATCCTTATTCACCAACAAAATTTTTGGCTCAGAAGGGACAGGAAGTGGTTTTGATGCCAAATTGACTTTTGAGGTTGATGACTTCTTCCATTCGGAAAACAATTTTGTGATCAAGGTTTTCATTTCCTTACTGGAAAAATTGCCAACGATACTTATCGCAGATCCATTTGGAGAATAATTAGCAGTGTAAAACTCCTTTAAATCTGAAGTTTTTAAGGCTTCTAAAGTTGCTAAGGTGCCTTGAGGGATATTTCCGTAAACGTGATTTCCATAGACCAACAAGTCAAAATAAGATTGAATGATACTTCTTGGACTTTCTTTTTGACGCTCAATCCCAACAAGTGCGCGGTTTTTTTCCTTCTCATATTCTGCTTCATCAAACGTAGGATAAAGTAATATTTCTTTTACGATGCCAAGTATTTTGCCTTTGTCTTTTGCCGCAAATTTCGCATTCAACGTCGCATATTCCTGGCGCGCCACGCTGTATATAGTGGCCCCGACAAAATCCAATGCTTCATCCAACTGCTTTTTGGTGTAACTTTTTGTTCCTAATTTAAGGGCATCGGCTGTAAGCGATGCTAAACCAGCCTTTTTACCGTCGTAAATGGCACCCGCTGGTAAGATAACATTAAGAGCTATCACAGGAACTTCATGTTGTTCCATTAAATTAACTACCAGCCCATTGGGCAAAGTAAACGTGGTATAACCAGGCAATTGAAATGATTGTGCAAAAATGAATGTTGGAGCTCCCAACATGACCATTAAAATTATAATTACTTTTTTCATCAGATTCGTACCTTAGTTTTCAACGTTTGATTTTAAAACTCCCACCGTTCTGTTACTTTTTGAAAAATATTTTTTTGCAACTTCCTGAATATCTTTTACGGTGACTTTATTATAATTTTCAGGAGCACTGAACATTTTTTTATAATCTCCAAAAAAGACTTCATAAGATCCTAAGGTATTCGATTTTCCATTTATCGTTTCCACTTGGTTAAAAAATTCCATTAATTTTTGGTTCTTAATTTTCTGAAGTTCTATCTCACTTACGCTCTCAGTTTTTATTTTATCGATTTCAATGTAAATAGCTTTTTCCAAATCTAATTCGTCTACATTTTTATTTGCAACCGCACCTACGGAAAATAAGTTTGGATCCAAAGAGGTTCCGAAAGAAGTAAATACTTGGGTGGCCAACTGTTTTTTATCCACAACTTCCGAATATAAACGTGAGGATTGTCCATTACCTAAAATTGAACTCAACATACTGAGCGCATAGTAATCTTCATCCTTAGATTCTGGCGTATGGTAAGAAATAAGCAGATAGGGTGTGGCAACGTCTTTTTGCTCAGTGATGCGTCGTTCTCCGGTTTGTGGAGGCTCAACAATGTGAACTTTAGGTGGCTCTGGTTGCGACGGGATGGGCTCTATATATTTTTCGGCCAATTCCTTTACCTTCTCATATTTAAGTGCTCCCGAAATGATCACAACAGCATTGTTTGGAGCATAATAAATTTTAAAATAACGTTCCAAATCGGCTTGGGTCCAATTTTTCATATCATCTTCATAACCTATAACCGGCCAATGATACGGATGTTCCTGGAATGCCGTGGCCTGAACTTTTTCAAACAGTTGTCTCCAAGGCGAATTTTCAAGGCCCGTTCTACGCTCGCTCAATACAACGCCGCGTTCGCTTTCAACCATGGAAGGATCTATACTTAAATTGGCAATACGATCACTTTCCAAATCAAATATAACTTCCGCCGCAGAAGCTGGAAACCAGTTGGTATAAACAGTGACATCTGAATTGGTATAAGCATTATTGGAGCCCCCATTAAATTCCATTGTTTGATCAAACATTTTTGGGCCATATTTCTTCGCCCCATTAAACATCATATGTTCAAAAAAATGGGAGAGTCCGGTAATTCCCTGATATTCGTTACGGCTACCCACTCTGTAAAACAAGTACATATTAGCATTAGGAATGGAAAAATCTTCAACAACCAGAAATTTCATGCCATTTTTTAAAACAAATGTTTTTACATCATCGACCTTCATTTGTGCGTTGACAAGTTGTGAGACTCCCAGAAGGAGTAAAAGAAGCAGTTTTTTCATATAATTAAGCAATAATTTATGAGATCATTTTAAATCATGGAATTTACGAGATTTAATCTCAACAAAATAATGAATCTAATGCATATTTAAGTTTATGTCACGCCCATGAGATGAAAGAAAATGAATGACTATCCTATGATTTAAATTTATGATCAAATGCTGCAGATGCTTGCCGCTTATTTGTAAAACAAAACCTTAAATCACTCATTCCTCAACATAAAGTACTGACAGCTTGATATTTTCAGAATTTTACCTATATTTAATTCCCTCTAAAGAACCATAGCATTAACCCATCATCAGGAAGAACTAATTTGAATAGGTAGCGCTTTAAACCACCGCTTTTATATGCTTAAACTAGTTACCTTTATAACCGTTCAAAATTATAGCAAACTCCTCCTCATTGGTTTCTTGCTATTTTCAATGGGAGGTGCTTCTCAAAACAAATTTCCTGTTACTAAGATTTTGGATAGTCTTATTTCACAAAAAAACTACGCAAAAGCTGAAATTATACTCAACGACAACATTGAACGGTTAAGGTCAAGCAAATCATATTGGGAGTTAACAGATTACATTTATTATTTAGGCAAAATCAATCTGGAATTACAGAATCGAACGGCGGCAACCAAGGCAGTGGATGAATTTTTAGCAACGATTTACAAAGCCACCGATTCTTCCAAAGTTTTAAGACAGGCCCAATTGCATTTAGCGACCTATTATGAAATTATTGGCAACAAACAGAAAGCTTATGAGGCCAATATAAAAGCTTTAAAACATACCTCACAATGGCAAAAGGCAACCCCTGAAGATTATGGTGCCGTAGAAAGCAATCTTGCCGCATTGGCCAGTCAAAATGGAGATATCGCACTTGGGGTTAAGCATTGCCTTAAGTCCATCAAATATTATGAAAGTTACCCAAAAACGGATAAGAAAAACCTATACGTGGCCTACAATTCCATGGGCGCATCCATGTGGTACACTTCAAAAATAGATAGCGCCCTTTACTACTTTGGAAAGGCAGAAATAACGCTTAAACAATTAGATCCCACTCCAATAAATCTATATTACCGACCGGCGTTCCTTCAAAATAACATGGCTGCGATTTACCGGAGCCAACGCAACACTGACGCCGCCTTGAATGCCATGAAGAAGGCGATCACATATCTCAACCAGTTTATAAAGTCGGATGCTCCTACGTATAAAATAGCGGATGGAACGGAGTTTTTATTTCAGGCCATTGAAAATTATGGAGGAATTTACAAGGACATCGGCAATCTTGCTAAAGCGCAAGAACTTTTGGAATACACCTATAAAGAAAAACAGAAGTATTTTGAAGCTGACAATCCTGAATTGTTCAAATCGAAAATACTACTGGGGCAAATTTATTTGGCACAAAAAGATTATCAACTCGCACAAAACTATTTGGATGATGGGATTGCACAGATCAAAAGAACGGGAAAAGGGAATGACTATTGGGAAGCTGATGCCCAATTTTCAAAAGCTCAGCTCTATGAAGAGTTAGGAAATATAGCCTTAGCCAAACAACATTACGAAACATCAGAACAGCTTTTCGAAAATATTTTAGAGGGTCCTATGACGAAATGTATTTAGATTTTACCATCAAAGCTTCTCGTTTTTATGCCAAACATAAGGAGAAGGACAAAGCCATTGGAATGGCCGAAAAAGCCTATTATTATATCACGGCAAATCAAGGCTCCACTACCGCTTTTGAAATTCAACAAACCTTAAATCTGGGCGAGATATATTTTGAATTGGGCGATTATAAATCAGCTTTAGCTCAAGCCCTCTCAACCCAAAAGCTGCTTAAAAAAACCTTGCCTACGCAGACCAATCCTATAGACTCTACCAAAATAATATTTTACAAGCCACAAATTATTCTGTTAAAAGCTAAATCAGCATTTCAATTGAAAGACAACAGAAATGTAGATTTTTTAAAAATGGAATTTTCTGAATTACAAGAAGCCATTCAACTCATTGAAGAACAAAAAATATTAGTTGGCGAGGACAGCAATATCACTTTACTCATTGACAACAATTCAAATATTTTTGAATTCGCCAAGCAGCTCGCCTTAGAACTCTACGAAAAAACAAAGGATAAACAATACCTTACCCATGCCATGAGCCTGCATGAATCCATCTTGTATAATCGGATCAGAGCACGATTAAATGCCATGTCTTCCGTGGCCTATGGCAAAGTGCCTGTTTCTATTATAAATCAGGAAATTGAATTAAAGGAAAAACTAAAAGCGGCCTTATCAGAAAACAATACCATTGAAGCCTTCATGAATGTCAATTCTGAATGGAAGGACTTTTTAGCCGAACTTAAAAAAGACTATCCTAAATACTATAAGTTACGATTTGCTTCCATTTCCAAATCGTTAAAGGATATCGAGAAGAAGGTTCCTGCAAATACGACGATTATTAAGTACTTATTTTCCAATGATGATTTGCTTGCAATATTAATTTCGCAAAACGAGACGGCACTTTATAAATTGGATAAGACAGATATGACCTCCAAAATCGCCAGTTTACAGAATAAAAATCAAACCACACAAAACAATGTAAAAACTTTGAATGATTTGTATATCGTCTTATGGCAACCGTTCGCAAAGCAAGTAAAAACTGAGCGTGTGGTCATCATTCCGGATCGCGATCTTTTTAATCTTAATTTTGAAATGCTCACGACCGAAAGGCTTTCAAATTATAAAGACATGGAAACAAAAAGCTTGCTTTCCAAACATCTCATTTCTTATAATTACAGTTTATTCCTAATTGACAAAGACCATAAAGCCACAGATTATAAAAACAATTTTGTCGCTTTTGTTCCCGAGTTCAATTCCCAAATGAAATCCAAGTATCAAATTTCTATGCGCGATTCATTAAGCCTTGATCAAGACTATCTCAATCTCCTTCCGCAACCTTTCACAAGGGATTTAGCCCAGAAATCCGCACAACTTTTTAATGGCTCTTCTTATTTAAATGAAAAATCTACTAAATCCTTATTTAAGAATAATGCTAAAGCGCATAAAATCATACATATTGGCACACATGCTGAATCCAACAATATTTCCCCAGAACTATCAAGATTAATTTTTGCTAAATCGATGGATTCCACCCAGGCGGACGATAATTATTTATACACCTATGAAATTTATAATACCAATTTATCTTCCAACCTTGCTATTTTAACCGCTTGCGAAACCGGCAAACCCACATATCAAGCTGGAGAAGGGATGATTTCATTAGCGCATGCATTTAATTATGCCGGAAGTGAAAGCATTCTGACCAGTTTGTGGAAAATAGATGAAAAATCGAGCGCTGTTATAATTTCTTTGTTTTATAAATATATCAATAAAGGTTGGGCCAAAGATGAAGCCTTGCAACAAGCTAAATTGGACTATATCGCTTCAGCTGAAGGACGCACCCTTCATCCACAATACTGGGCCGGATTGGTATTGATTGGCGATACAGCGCCAATTGAACTCTCTTCAAATCCTAATTATCTGTTTTGGATACTGGCGGTATTAACTCTTTTGGTGGTTATCTACATTTTAAGAAAAAAACCATTAGCATAAAAAAGGCTACCATTTCTGGTAACCTTTTCTTCCAACTCTATCCCTTAATATCCCCAAGTTAAACGCTAACATCATGAGGGCTATTACTCCATCATAGGATGACTTTTAAAATGTAATCACATTTAATTTTAAATACTATTGAATTGCTATAAAAATCATTGTTTTACAACTTGTTTCACAATGCTGCTATTCAAGGCATCTATTTTAATAAAATAATTACCGATCGCACACGCTTCCAACGAAATTTCTTTGCTTCCGTTCATACCTTTCAAATCGACAATTGAGAGTATTCTTCCACTAATATCTATGAGTGTTGCAGAAATTAAAGGAATATTACCATTATTTTTTAAGGTTACTCGATTGCGTGCTGGGTTTGGAAATAAAACAATGTTTGATGCCGACAATTCAAAGTCATCAATTCCCAAAGTTACATTGGCAAGTGTCAATACAACTTCTTTACTATTATTACACTTCACGTCAAATGCATATAATTTACCATCATAAACTCCAGAAGCATTTTTTGCCAATGTACATTTCGAAATAGTCCCGGTGGTGGTTGCTACTACAAATTTATCATTCACCTTAGCCGCAAAATTCATATTGACATTGATGGAGCCTTCAAAAATCCCGTTTCCGGTAATGGCCAATACATCGTGTTGTTGACCTTGAGCAGTTCCAAATAATTCTACATCCAACACTGAAGTTGGAGAGGATTTATAATCTCCTAAGACCGTTAATATTCCAGGAGAACCTCCGGGCGCGAAGGTGCCGTCGTTGGTAAAAATGGCCTGAGATGGCAACCCAAGCGTCGCCGTACCTTTTATAATGCCCTCTTTTGTATTTATTTTCGAACGTGATCTCAAACTTAAGTTACCACTATCCGCACTTATCGTTCCCGAATTACTCAAATTACAGTCAATATAACTCGTTCCACTTCCACTTGATTTCTTTAGCAAACCTAGGTTATTAAAATTGTGGGCCAAGCTGCCAGAATAGGTTAGAACAGGATCGGATTGGATATCAAATACACCACTCGCAGCGTTGTTCAAAATAGAAGTGTCATATAAGTATAAGTAGCCGCCATCGGGCATAATAACCGTACCTGTATTATTTAAAGTAGTACCTCCGGAAATATAACGCGACCCACCAGTGGCCAAACTGATTTTACTGGCATTAGTTAAAACTCCACCTCCTAAAAGACTGCTATTGGCCCATTGAACTCCTGTGGCACCAGAAAAATTAAAGGTAGCGGTTGTGGCTACAAAAACATTGCCAGCCCAGTAAAGAGATCCGTCGAGTGTACCCGTAAGTGTTTTACTCACATCGATTTGTGAAGAAAGGGATAAGGTTTTCCCAGAGGAAACATTATAGGTTCCTCCATCGAATGTTTTAGTTTTTGATCGCATATTTAACGTACCACTTTCTACCGTAATAGTTCCTGAATTGCTTAAATAAGAATCAATATAAGTCACAGTATTTCCACTTGACTTTTTGATTAACCCAAGGTTAATAAATTTGTGCGCCAATGCGCCAGAATAAGTTATTACAGGATCGGATTGGATATCGAAAACACCACTCAAAGCATTGTTAAAAACAGATGAGTCATATAAATATAAATAGCCACCATCGGGCATAATTACCGAACCTGTATTATTTAATGTCGTACCTCCAGAAATATAGCGCGAACCACTACTGATCAAACTTAGTTTACTGATATTGGTTAAAACGCCGCCACCTACCAGACTGCTATTTACCCATTGAACCCCTGTATTTCCAGAGAAATTAAAGGTAGCTGTTTTAGCAACAGAGACATTACCCGTCCAATATAGCGGGCCATTTAGCGCGCCTGTAAGTGTACCGCTAAGGTCAATTTGCGAAGAAAATGCAAGCGATTTTCCAGCGGTTACATTATAGATTCCACCATTGAATGTTTTAGTTTTTGAGCGCATACTTAAAATCCCGCTTTCAACTGTTATGGTTCCTGTATTACTTAAAAAACAATCCATATATGATGTTCCATCGCCACTTGATTTTTTTAAAAGACCTTGATTATTGAAATTATGAGTAGCTGCTCCAGAATATGTGATTACAGGATCTGACTGAATATCAAAAATCCCCGCAGCCTGATTGTTCAAAACAGAGGTATCATACAAATACAAATAGCCACCCGCCGGCATGGTGATTATCCCAGTATTATTCAATCTGCTATTTCCCGAAATATAGCGCGAACCACCTGTAAACAAAATGATCTTACTTGTATTGGTCAAAACGCCCCCACCGATAAGACTGCCATTAGCCCATTGAACCCCCGTGGTTCCAGAAAAATTAAAGGTAGCCGCAGATGCCACGGAAACATCAGTTGCCCAATAAAGAGATCCATTGAGAGCGCCAGTTAGCGTACCGCTGACGTTGATTGGTGAGGATAATAAAAGTGTTTTTCCAGCGGTCACATTATAAATACCTCCTTCGAAAGTTTTGGCTCGTGATCGCATACTTAAGGTACCACTTTGGACTGTAATGCTACCCGTATTACTTAAGAAACAATCTATATATGCTGTTGCATCACCACTTGATTTCTTTAATAAGCCTTGATTATTAAAATTATGAGCTGCAGCTCCAGAATAGGTGATCACAGGATCTGATTGTATATCAAAAACACCTTTTACGGCGTTGTTAAAAACGGAGGTGTCATACAAATACAAATAACCGCCACCTGGCATAGTAAACAAGCCATTATTAATGATTGTGGTACCACCTGAAATATAGCGTGAGCCTCCTGTGGTTAAATTAACCGTTCCGTTGTTGGTTAAAGTACCTCCTCCAAGCAAACTGGAATTTAGCCAATTCACGGTAACATTGGCAGCAAAAGAAGACGCAGCGATAAAACTTAAGTTACCCGATATGTTTAAGGTAGAATTTCCTTGAACGGCAATAGATCTGGTGGCAGCAGCCACATTCAAATTGACTGTGAATCCAGTAGGAATCACAACATTGTCATTTCCTGATGGCAGTGCATTAGCACTCCAGTTGGCAATGGTATTCCAATTGGTGTTGGCCCCTTTACCCGTCCAAGTATTGGTTTGGGTTTGTGCGTTCACTGTCATATACGAAGCACAGAACAGTGAAAAAATTAGTAAGATTTGTCTCATGATTAATAGCATTTATTAAAGGTTATGCTAATACATAGGAACAAAATGGAAATGTGAGCAGTATTTAATGATAAAAAATTAAGTTAATTATCAAATTATTAGAGAAGGATGAACAATAGTCGTGGTGTGTTACCAAAATCGTCATCGAATTAACAAGTATTGTAAAGTATCATTAATCAGTAGCACAAAGTGAATTTAATATCACGATTTATTTAAGTAGTACATTAACAAAAGCCTCATCAGATTGTTTCAGTAGAATATCAAACAGTTTATCAGATGAAAACAATTGAACACTCTGCTTAAAAAAATAGTTAAAGCCCGCTGTTTTTTATACCCTGAACTAAAACTCGAGGTTATTAAGGCTTGAATTCCCCATCAAGATCTACAAATAGGAATGCTTCAAAAAGACTCATTTTTTCGAACTTTAAGAACCAAGAACAGTCTCACTTTTAATATTTATAGAGAATTTTAGCATCAGAATTGACGATGTTCAATTGCACTTGACCTCCGTCTACTTTTAAATTCGAAATATCAAAAGTCACTTCTTTTGTAACGATCGCTAAACATATCTCATTGTTTTTTAGCGATAACCTCAAATTCCTTTGAGGTGGCATAGATTCTAAAACATCTCCCGAATCTATGAGTTTTAGTTCCCAACTATTCCCACCACATCCGCTAGAACTAATGCTGATTTTTAAACAAGAATCCTGGATTTCCATAGAATTGATATTAAATGCAGCAGTTGTTTCGTTTGCATATGCTTCTGGGCTTATTAATGTTGAATTGTCACAAATTTTCGAACCAGTATCGTCATCATTATTACAGGCAAGAAGTCCAAAAAACACAACTGATATGAATAAAACTTTCAATTTCATAATTATCTATTTTTCTTTTAGATGCCTTTTACTAAGATTGGTTGCGTCAAATGTAAACGAAATGCGTCTTGATATGCTGAATAATAAGTTCTATAATAAATAAATCTAAATCCATCATGAACTTTGGATAAATCCTCGGATTAACTAGAATCAGAAAAGAAAAGCAAATGACTTAGGCCACCAGTTCTGTTAGAAGGTCTTTGGCTAAAGCCTTCGCGTTCTACTTTCTATACCTGAGTTAAGACTCTAGACTATTCACGCTTAAGATGGCAATTACTATAATAAATAAATCTAAATCTGTCTGAGATATGATAAGATTCCCAGCTTCCTATTTGCAGACAGGCAGGCCTAAAATAAAAAAAAGAGGTTACCCATTACGGATAACCCCTTACCTGCTTAAACGAAGGCTAATTCAAATTAAAGCATTGCTACTAATCTCAAAATTTTAAATATCTAAACTATTAAGTAGGTCTTTCAATCGTTCTTCCGAAGGTCTTGGCGCATCATAAGAAACGATGTTACCTTTTGGATCTATTAATATAAAACGTGGAATACCATAGATGTAGTAGTCCATAAAGAATTGTGATTCTATAGCATTATCAGCCAATAATTGGATGCCGTGCATGTCTTTTTCTTGAATCATGTTACGCCATTTTTGTTCATCCTTTGGCTGATCGGCAGAAATACTTAAAAACTTAACGTTCTTGCCTTCATATTGCTTTTCAACTTTTTTCAAAAAAGGAATCTCGTAAATACAAGGCACACACCAGGTTGCCCAAACATCAATATATACATAGCTGCCTCTATAATCGGCTAAAGAAGCTTTACCACCTTTATAATTGGTATAATCTTTAAAATCAGGTGAAGGTTGGCCTTGTCCCAACTTTGCATTGATCTCCAATTGTTCTTGATGTTGCGCTTCCATATTTTTCTTGAATTCCTGAATATCTACTCTTTCTTTGGATACAAAAGATGAATCCAATTCCTTCGCATTATTATCCAACTCCCCATTAAACTCTTTCATGAATTTGTTAGTGGTCGTATTGAAATCTTCGGCATTCAACCCTAAATAATCCTTATAATCTTCTCCAAAAAGTCCGCTGACCTGCTTAGACTTAAATTTCAAAAAATTATTTTCCTTTTCGCCATTTCCTTTGTAAGTAATGGTTTCTTGGATTTTTTGGGAATCAAAATCCACTTGGAGATCCATATCATTTTTCAGATACAACACAAATATATTGTTATAAACAGCATTGTAAGTCGTTGGTTGATCTAGTTTTAAAGTGTCTCTAAAATTACCGTCTTTGTCAACTTCAATAATTACTGACTTTGAAGTTTCAGGATTGTAAAGTCTAAGACTTATACTGTCATTAACATTCTTTATGTTTCCGTGGATCACGGCATAATCTTTAGGCACATGTGGTTCTTGCTTACAAGAAGCAAATAACACAATCATGGCAATTACTACTAAATTTCTCATCTTTATATGTTTTATTAAATTAATATCCAGGGTTTTGGACGATGTTAGTATTACCAGTTCTTACCTGAGAAGTCATTGGTAATATAAATTTATCTTTAGAAGTCAATGTCGCTTTAACGGTTGACGCATTAAGATTACCTAAAACATCATACCGAACAACATCAAACCATGGCTCACCATTTTCAAAAAACAGCTCTAAAAGTTTCTCTTGACGAATATCTTCTAACAAGGCGGCCTTATTGGATAGCGTTTTCTCAGCAACCCCCGCACGCAACCTGATGGTGTTTAAACTTTCAAGAGCAGCGTTTAAATCCCCTCCATCACGTCTCGCTTCAGCTTCTGCGTGAATCAAATAGAACTCTCCTAAACGCAAGTGGTAAATAGTGTTATTTCGTCCTCCCGAAGTAGTTCCAAATGGATATTTACCTTGGGTGTTTATACCTTGGCTGTCATCAGAATATGCATAGCTAAAACGTGGATCATAACCAGAACCTGCATCAATCAAAGCGCCATCATCAGACGCTCCTACTTGTGCATCGGCCAAACTTCTTAAACTTTCACTATATGTGGTCCTATTAATCAAAGCCATTTGGCTTCCTCCTTCACTATCTTTACCTGAGAATGGCGCGAAAATTACTTCTGAAGAGTCAAAACTGTTCAAGAAAATACTCGCATAATCGGTTTCCAGAGTATAACCTTCGCCGTTATTGATTACCTCTTCTGCAAGAGTTGCAGAAATGTCAAAATTGCCTAAGTATAATTCTACTTTTGCCAATAACGCTTTTGCAGCTAAACTACCGGAATAATAATGATTCACATCCACAGGTCCATTATCTGAAGCATATTGTAAATCTGATTGGATTTGTGCGTAAACTTCTTTTACAGAATTTCTTGATTGTGCCACAATCTCGTTGGCGAATTCGGTTCTTACAACTACTCCATAGGTCGAATTCACATCATAGAACTGTCCAAAATAACGCAATAAGTTAAAATAGGAAAACGCACGTTGAAATTTCGCTTCAGAAATCATTTCCGATTTACGAGCATCTGAAATATCAATGGCTTTTCCTGCTTCTAATTCTTGTATCAAGAAATTGCTCAAATTGATAATCTTGTAGAATCCGTTATAAATATTGGTCAAATAGATGTTCTGTATAGGTACTTCATTGGTATTAAACCCCTGAGAACTTGACAAACCGTTTCCAACAATGCGTCCTTCATTTCCATAGGCTGCTAAATACAGCGGAAAATAGCTGACTTCAAATTCGCGGCCCAAGTCATAAACGCCATTAAGAACCGCTTGCGCTGAGGTGGCATCTCTAATTGCATTTTCTTCAGTCAATTGGTTGATTGGCTTGATATCGTCGATACTACAACTAGTGGCCAATACAATGACTGACAAGCAGAGGATTGATTTTAATAATGTGCTATATGTTTTCATTAGATATTATTTTTAGAATTGAACTTGTACACCTACAGAGAAGGATTTAGACAATGGATACGGATCTTCGTTCTTCACTTGATCAATGATGCCACCTCTTTCTGAAAAAGTTTCAGGGTCCATTCCAGGCCATTTGGTCCATGTGATCAAATTGGTTCCTGTAAGCATTAATTTAGCATTGCTAACTCCGAGTTTTTTCATGAGTTGTGGATTGAAATTGTAGCTCAACTGTAAGCTTTTTAATCTCAAATATGAAGTATCATACAGATATCGGTCAGACGTACGGCCACTTTCAGAAGGATCGAAATAAAGTGCTCTTGCGTAACGAGCGTTTGGAGTTTCTCGTGTCCAGGTGTTCAAGGCGTACTCACTGTATTTGTTTTCTCCCAATTGGTTGAAAGTTCCAAAAGGAATCGCATCCCAAAGCGATTCCGCGCCAACAGAGTATTGTAACAATGCTGACAAACTAAAGCTTTTGTAGCTAAAAGTATTTGAGATTCCTCCAAAATAATCAGGCTCAATATTACCGATTATCTCACGGTCATCCGAAGTAATCCGTCCATCACCATTGGTGTCTGCATACATATAATCACCAGCTCCTGTTGACAATTTATCGTACACTCCCGTTGGAGACGCATCATTTAAGGCATCAACTTCATCTTGTGACTGAAAAATCTTGCTCACTTTATAACCTTTAATAGTTCCGACTGGTTGTCCTTCAACAAAATAATCCAATTGATATGGGTTGATATTTGCACCATTCAGTTTATCCAATTTGTTTCTGTTAATTGAAAAATTGACATTGGTAGACCATAAAAAATCCTCAGTTTTGATAATGTCTCCACCCAAACTTACTTCCACACCTCTATTGCTCACATCTACAAAGTTTGCATAATACAAGGTAGAACCTAACTCATAAGGAATAGGCGTAGGTACCAAGCCACCTTTAGTTTTTCTACTATAAACGTCAACACCACCTCTTAAGCGAGAATTGAAGAATTCAAAATCCAAACCTAGATTAATTTCCTCAGTTTCTTCCCAACCCACATTTTTATTGGGAAAGTTATTGCTAAATATCAATCCAGAGTTCCCTTGATAACGATCATTGGAGTCTGATTTTAAAAACTGTAGGTATGCAAAATCAGATATGTTCGTAGAACCAACACGCCCTGCACTTGCTCTCAATTTTAAGACGTTGACCATTTCATTCTTTGCAAGGAATTCTTCATTGGCGATATTCCAACTCACCGACAATGATGGGAAATTAGCGCGTTGGTTTCCTGGACCAAATTTTGAGGAGATATCCGTTCTATAATTGAGCGTCGCATTGTATAGATTTCTGTAACGATAGGTCACACGAGAGAATAGAGAATTCATCCCATTTTCTACTCTATTACTGCTATAAGCCTGAACAGACTCAGCAGAAGAACCGTTGATAAGTATGTCATCATCTGGGAAGCCAGCGAAAAACTGACTTTTTCTCTCTAGATTAGTTCGATCCCACGCGGCTCCCACCATAAAATTAAAATGGTGTTTAGAAGACAGTGTTAAGTTATAGTTAGCTTGTAAGTTACTAGTGATATTAGAGACCATCGTATTGGACTCGCTCAAAAAAGATTCGTTGGGAGCTCCAAAGTAGGTTTGTGTCCTTTTCGGGATAAATGAACTATTGTTCGTATAAAAAACAGCGGCGTTGATATCTGCTTTAACTTTCAAATGTTTTACTGGCTCAATCTCTATATAAGAATTTCCAATAAAGTTGTGATTTTTGTTGTTCGTTTTGTTTTGCAAACGCAATAATGGACTAGGCTCAAAAGTTTCAAATCCATAAGCATAATCTGACTGCGCCAACAATTGTCCTTTGGCGTCATACACAGGTAAGTCAGGACGTGCGCGTGCTACAGAGGTATTAATTGTATATTGTCCAAACAAGTCATCTTCACCAGAATTAGACTCCATATGCCCTATATTAATCGATCCACCCACTTTTATACGTTTGGCAACATCACTATCCAATGACATTCCCAAAGTATATTGTTTTAAGCCATCTCTTACAGTCAAGCCATCTTGATCAATAAATCCTAAGCTCAAGGCATAGTTGGTTTTTTCACTACCACCTGCAACGCTCACGTTAGCTTGTTTGGTAACCGCTAAACTTCTAAAGACCTCTCTGTTCCAATTAGTATTTGCCTTGCCAAAGTACTCATCACGTAAACCACCATAATTGACCATGAAAGTGTCAAAATCAAGCTCAACATTTCCGATATTATCCAAATCGAAAGCAAAGAAAGGATCCAATTGCCCCGCATTCATTGCATCCACGCTGTTGCCGATCATCATATCATAAAAATTACGATATTGATTGGCGTCCAAAACATCTACAGTGTTTATAGGTTGTGCTAAAGTTGTAGCATAAGATAAATTTATTGATGCAGCTTGATTACGTTTTCCTTTTTTAGTAGTGATAATGATTACACCATTTGCACCACGAGATCCATAAATAGACGTTGCCGCGGCATCCTTTAAAATGTCAAAACTTTCAATGTCTGCAGGATTCAAGGTTAATAAGGCATTCGACGCCCCTGCACCATCAATATTGAAGGGTATGCCATCAATTACATATAAGGGTTGATTTAAACCTGAAGAAGAAAATGGCGACGTCACACCTCTAATGTTCAAGCGGACAGGAGATCCTGGACGTCCAGATCCTTGTGACACTTGCACACCTTTCACCAAACCACCAAGTGCACGGTCAAAACCTACACCGCCTGTAGCTGCTTGCACAATATTTTCTGGTTTTAGAGATGATACAGCTCCTGTTACATCTTCACGTTTTTGCTCGCCATAACCAATTAAAACAACCTCATCCAATTGGCTAAAATCTTCTTTCATTACCACATCAATGATTGATTTAGCACCTATTACGATACGTTGGGTTTCATAACCTAAGGATGAAAATACCAACACTTGATTTTCCGCTTCAAGTTTAATAATATATTCACCACCAAAATTTGAGACGGCTCCTTTTTGGGTGCCTTCCACAACCACAGTAACACCTGGCATTGGCAAACCCATAGCATCGGAAATGATACCGGTAACCTGACGTTGCTGTTTTATTTGAAAATTAGCAGTGGGCTCTAAAGCAACACCGGCTTTTTTCAACACAATTTGATTGCCCAAAATTTGATAGGTCATCCCTTTGTTTTGGAACAACTGAGACAACAGTTCCATAACCTGGAGCTTATTGGCATTGACAGATACTTTTTGGCTGACGTCTAAGTCTTTGTTGTTGTAGAAAAAATGGAGATCAGTTTGATCTTCAATTTGTTGAAAAATTTGCGTCATAGAAACGGCATCTTCATTCAACGTTACCTTTTGGTTTTGGCCATAACCATTGGACGCGTTGACCTGCAATAGCGTCACAAACAAAAAGAGGAGGGAAAATTTCATCTTCAGATGGGATTGGTTCAAAATGCACGAGAGCACATTTTTAATTCGTTGTTTTTTCATAAGTTTACATCGATTTAATTGGTTAACAAACGGTTGAATCACTACTTAATATTGGGAAGGTGTTGGCGCATCTTCCTTTTTTATTTCTGCGGCGGCAGGAATCTCATCTTAATAAGACGGTACTCATTTTGGCTTGGTAATATTCACCACCCCATTATTTATATCATAATCAAACGCTATGTAGGTTTGGAATGTTTTTAAAACTTGATCAATAGTTACGTCTTTAAACGTTGCTGTGATATTGATTTCATCAAGTGCACTATAGGTGTTGTTGATACTCACATTATATTTGCGTTCAAGTTTATTCTCAATTACTCTAAAAGGATCATCTACAAATACCAATTGTCCGTTAACCCAAGCCACATATTTTTGCACGTTTACTGATGCTACTTCCAATTGATCTCCATCATAAAACACTTTTTGACTAGGCGCTAAAACTTTAGAATCTTGAGCAGATAATTTATTATGCGCTGCTACTTTTCCTTCCACTAACACAGTATAGGTTTTATGGTCTTCGGTGTAAGAGTTCACATTGAATTGTGTGCCCAAAACCTCAATATCCATATCTTGAGTATCTACAATAAATGGGTGGTTTTCATTCTTAGCGACTTCAAAAAAAGCTTCACCGTTTAAGAAAACAGTTCTATGCTTTTCAGATTCTATAAATTGAACAGGATATCGAAGTTCTGAACCTGCATTTAAAGTCACTTTTGATCCGTCAGATAGAGTGATCCCGAATGTTTTGCCATACGGAACTTTCAGCGTGTTAAAACGCAAAACTGTTTCTGTACTATCTTCAACAGAATAAATGAGTTCGTGTTCCTTTTGCTCAGATATTTTATTTCCGGATGCATTGCTAATGATTGCATGTTGACCTTCATTGACTATTTGAGTCGTGCCATCTTCTAATTGTAAGACAATCTGTGGCGCACTTTGAACGCTCACGGCATTGAATGAATTTTTATAAATTCCATAACCGATGATGGAAACTCCAATAAAGATCGCGGCATATTTCAATAAATTCCGAAATCCACCAGCACCAGAATCCGTTTTATTATCAATTCTTTTTAAGACATTCTGATAAGCCTTTTCCGCATCAACATGGCCATTAAGGCTATTCAATTCATGGTTGATTCTTACGAATTCCTTGAACTTTTCTTGGTTCTTTGGCTTTTGAAGCCACACTTCCAAGCGCTCCAAATCTTCGTTGGAAATTGAATCGTTTAAATATTTAATAATAATCTTTTTCAAAACTTAATTTACTTATTTACTTCTATGATGCAGAAAATATGATTTACCCTTAAGAAATTTTAAAATTATTTTATATAATCCTTAACTTCATCCAAAATTTCATAGAGTCCGCAATGGATGACCATAGTTTAATCGCACAATTCAAAGTAGGCAACACATTGGCTTTCAAACAGTTTTTTGACCGTCATTATCGTCCTTTATGCTCCTATTTGATCAATTTTACCAATGATACCCATGCCGCAGAAGATTTGGCACAACTGGTTTTTGTAGATTTTTGGAACAAACGTGACACTATTGAAATTCGATCTTCAGTAAAAAGCTATTTATATAAAATGGCTTATAATCAATTTTTGACCAGCCTGCGTCAAAAAAATAGAGAAGCCAGCATTTTAGAACAGCTTAAATACGAAGCCTTACAAACCATAGCTGTACCTACAGAGGCTGAACTTGAACAAAAAGCACAGCGGTTATGGCGTGTCATAGAACAATTGCCTGAGCGTTGCCAAGAAATTGTTAGACTCAAAATGGAAGGTTTGAAATATAGAGAAATTGCAGATGCCCTTGGACTTTCTGTAAAAACAGTGGAATCTCAAATGCGGGTAGCATTTATTAAGATACGGGAGGATTATAAAGAGGATCTACTTTTGTTTTTGTTGATGGATTAAGGAATTAAAAAAAAACCTTCTAATCTTTAATTTTAAGTGATCGCTGGACTAACTCAAATTAAATAAAATTTTTAAGTCATTATAATTATCGATTTCCCTTTGCCAATCGGTGGCTGTGACGTGAGTAATTCCTCCTTTAGTTGCCTTGCTGCTACCAAAAAAAGGTCAAAGTAATTTAAGGCTTGATCTTTGTTTTAAGATAAAGTTTGACTAATAAAGACATCCCATAATGTTGGTTGCCGACATCGACACTTGGAATTCCTGATTTTAGAACGCGATCGGAAGAATCTTAGAGTCATTAATTATAGGAGAAATTAGAATTTCAGTCCCAAAATCATAAAAAATCGAAAATAGGTCCATGGATTTTTATCCTTTGCCAACACCATCTCATGACAAACCAAATTGTATAATCTTTACAAGCCAATCCATAAAATCTGATGAGGCATATCACTACGGCATTTTCAAGCATAGGTATAAAAATTGGCAACAGAATGGACTGGGTTTATCTTAATCATTGTGAGAAAATCTGAACTGTTACTCTCCAGCTTTACACTAAATCTTTGATCCATAGATAATTAAATCTTACTAAGTTTGCCAATACAACGTTAATCATAAGCCAAATGTGAGTTCCTTAAGACATTATGAGGTATATATTCATATTATACAGATGAACTAAAAAACCATTTATTATGAAAACAACATTAGAAAAAGCAAAACGAAAAACACATAAAGATAACGTCGGTGTTTTACAAGCTATTATAGAAAAGAATTACGATGCGAATCAAGGGTATAGAAAAGCAATGATGGATGCTAAAGATCCTGATTTAAAAACCTTTTTACAACAACAAGCACGTCAACGTAGCAATTTCGCCACGGCAATAGATAAGGAAATTCGTGACTTAGGACAATCTCCAAAAGAAAATGGAAGTATCGCCGGAACTTTACACCGTGCGTGGATTGACATTAAAAGCATAGTAACAGGCAATGACGATGAGAAGGTTCTTGAAGAAGTCATTCGCGGTGAGAAAGCGAAAGTTAAAGAATATAAAGGCGTTATAAGAAGCAACACCTTAGCACCACAAATCAATACCATGTTGCAGTCTCAATTAAAGGACATTAAAAGCACTCTTAAACATGTAAAAATACTTGAAGGCTTAGCTTAATCATTAATTACATTTAAATTTGACAACTTCCTTAACGGAGGTTTTTTTATGTTTTGACGTTATTCTCACGCCTTGTAATCGGATGTATATATGAAAAGTCATTTCCGATAACACTAATAAGTGCAACTTTATTAATGAAACAAATAATTTTACAAATCTAGGAATCTCGGAATATTTGATTCTTTTCAACAAATCATTTAATTAGAAGCATTTAGTTTCCTAAGTTAAAATTTCCGTTGTTGCTGGAAAAGTGTTTTAAATCTGGTATTTAAAAAAATTTCCGCAGTATACCTTCGCAATTATTTGATTTACACGCCTGTTAACATTGCTTAAGAGATTATCAAATTAGTGTTAATGAATTCCTAAATAAGATTTCTTTAAGACAAATGTTAAAAAGATGTTCGTATTTTAGTAATGAATTTAAAAATCAAACAATTATGAAAACCTCATTAGAAGAAGCACAAGAAAAAACACATAAAGACACAGTTAACGTCTTACAAGGTATTTTAGAAAAGAATTATGATGCGGAAAAAGGTTATAAAAAAGCAATGCAAGATGCCAAAACACCTGCATTGAAAAGCTTTTTACAAAAACAAGCCGCACAACGTAGTCACTTTGCGACTGCAATTGATAAAGAGTTGCGTGATTTAAACGAAACTCCGACAGAAAGCGGTAGCGTTACTGGTACTTTACACCGTGCCTGGATTGACATTAAAAGCTCAGTAGCTGGCAATGATGATGAAGCTGTACTGGAGGAAGTCATTCGAGGAGAGAAAGCGAGTGTTGATGAATATCAAGATGTGATGAAAGACAATGTTCTTTTACCAAATATCAATTCCGTATTACAATCACAGTTGAGTGAAATCCAAGGTACACTAAGCCGAGTGAAAACACTTGAAGATATTGCTTAATAATTAATTAAGTTTAAAATATAAAACCTCCTTTTTTGGGAGGTTTTTTTATGTTCAATAGAATGCGTTCTAATTTATTGAAATAATTCAGTGCACAAGCCAAAAGATTTATCTTTTTAATTGAATTTAAAGTTGGATTTACCAACTTCCTCCACCCCCGCCGCCAAATCCACCTCCAGAAGAACCTCCTCCCGAGGATCTGTTGCTACTTGGCGAACTTACCATCGTTGATTTAGCTTTAGACATGGTATTGGCAAAAGAATTGGAAAAACTATTCATGTTCAGATTCGCAATTGATGATGAACTGTACCAGTTGGGTGGCGGAATATTTAACGCATCAAACTTACTGGCCCATTTGTCAAACAAACCGAAGGCAAGCGCATAACCCATTGTGGCTTCGAAATAATGGGGATCTTCAAAAATCAGCATTTTTAATTTGTTGACTTCCGCTACTTTTATAAATTGTTTAAATCCTTTTAATTCAGAAAGTACAGCATTCCCTTTTGCGTTCTTTTTTACCAAGTGCTTATTCATGAAGATTAGAAATAAAGTCAATATTATATAAGCGAACATGGCCATAAAGCCCCAAACAAATAACAGTGTCGGCGCTAAAATAAGCGCTAATAAAACAAGTACAACATAAGTAACATTCCGTGCGCGTTTAGAACCTAACTCATAATAAGGCTGTGCTCCCTCCTTTAAGGAACTTCTGGCACTACTCATACTGGTGTAAAATTTATCTTTCAAGCTACTGATAAGAACTTCAGTGTGATCAGGAAGGATTGTTTTACCGAATAATCCCTTAAAAATAATTCTTTCATAACTTGATGCGTCGTCAGGCAAGGATTTTAGAGCGATCAATTTGGTATCAGCTTTTGAAAACCATCCTTTCTTAGGAATTTCTTCAATCCGTAAGAAACCTTTCGATCCCCAATAAGGGATCAAGGATATCAAATCGGACACATCATCTAAATCATTGATTAAATAACCAGCCATGGCAGGATCCATCTCGTCAGGTGGAAAATAACTGGTAATACTCACAACCTCATCGTCCTTACCATAACGGAGCCAAGTCATATAAAAACTTCCAAGGAGCATTGCCAATACAAATGTCCACCCATAATCTGTCCAAAATGGCCACAAAGGTTTTATTTCAGCAATGGAGTTCTGTGGGAGATTAATTAATATAGTCACGCTCTGCCCTTGGGAGGAAGTAAAAGTTGGTTGACTTATACCTTCAACAATGCCATCTACCACCGTGAAATCAATATCTTCACTAAATTCTGTGGTACCTGCTGCTCCAGAATATATAAATACATTTTCGGAATCTATCTCCACTGAAGACGGCAGATGGATTTTAAATTCAAGTTTTTTAAAAGTTGCGTACCAATCACTAGGTTTTAAATTCCAATAAAATTTATCCCCGTCAGCTTCATGTAAAAAAGCATTGGTTACTCTGTATCTAATTTCATAGTGCTGCACCCCAATAACGGTTTTATCGGCATCGCCAATTTTTATTTGATAGATTCCGGTAATTTTTTGTTCAAATCCAAATGGCGTTTCAAATTTATGTCCAGGCACCTCAACCTTGCTTATTTTAATCTTTCGAATCTCTTGAGTACCATCTTCGGTCAACAAATCATACTTAGTCTGAATATCTCTGTAGATTCCGTGTTTTGGAACATCAAAAGTCAGATCATACGTTTCTACCACATCAAAATAACCTTCCTCGTGGATGGTTATATCCACAGCATAATTATTGACCGTAAAATCTTGGGCATATCCAAAAGAAAAGCACAATAACGTAAGAAGTAAAATTGAAAGTTGTTTCATGGGCACAATGCTAAACTACGCCTAGATGTTGCGGTTCAACGATTAATCAAGCTAGAGTAGTATAGAAGTTATCTCATGGTTTCTAGAAACTCACTTTCACGTTTTCACGGCTAGCGGCATCAGCTTCAAAGAAATCGAAATGCTGATATTTAAGTATCCCGGCAAATAACGCTCCAGGCAAGCTTTCGCCATAGGTGTTATTTTCGCGTACCGTTCCATTATAATAACGACGGCTGCGCTCCAAATTTTCTTCAATCTCGTTCAGTTTGTTCTGTAAATCCAGAAAGCCAACATTAGCTTTCAAATCTGGGTAAGATTCACTCAAGGCAAAGATGCTACGCAACGTTTGTTGCAATTGATTTTCCGCTTTTATCTGTCCGTTAATTTCGCCGTCAGGAACCTCCATGGCAGTATTACGGGCTTGAATCACTCTTTCTAAAGTTTCTTTTTCGTGGGAGGCATAACCTTTTACGGTCTCCACAAGATTGGGGATCAAGTCGTAACGTCGCTTAAGAGCAACATCGATATTACCCCAAGCATCCTTTACTATATTTCGATTTTTAGCAAATCTGTTGAAGGCCGAAACCATCAAAAAAACAAGAAGGACCATGATGCCCAAAATAATATACAAGATCATAATCTATTGATTTATAAGGAATGGCCCGTTTCAAAAACAGCATTCCCAGTTATTTTAACGTACCAATGTAGTGATTTTATAGCTTTATCTTAAACGTCCTAATACCCTCTGTTTAAATATTTTAATCTCTGTAATAAGGTCAAATTATAAAAGACCTTTTACTTACCAACTGACAAAACATCGCCTTCCCAATTACAAGTTTAGGCTGAACGTCTCAAGAAATTGCATGTCTGGTGCAATTCTATTCTGCAAACCTAGTGACTCCACCAGGATTCGAACCTGAATCTAAAGTTTAGGAAACTTTTATTCTATCCCTTGAACTATGGAGCCTTTTAAATATAGTTTGCAATACAATCCTTCTCTTAGTTTCTGTAACCCTAAAGCTAAAAAATGTAACGTGATTCATGAGCAAAACGACAGTAAATATTTATGTTTTATTTTGGTAAAAACAATAACCCCTTGCCTATAAGTCAATTATGTTGAATTTAAATAAATATTTTAAAAATAAAGAAAAATACGTCGCAATTAACACCACTAACATCCCACTACAAATCTTCCGAATAAGTGCTGAAAATTTCAAATATGAATATATTTGTTAAATTCGCAGATCATTTTAATGTGTAGCCATTGTCACAACCTGATTTATTTGAATTGATTTGTTATTCGTTTGAGCGAGGGCAAAGCAGATTGGTTATCCAATCTTTACCTTTCCAAATGATAAGTTTTTCATATCACAAACTTGTTCTTTTATTAAAAAACTACTGTAGATGTAAAAGTCATGCTCACAATGATCTTATCATTATTAACCCTTTATTTGTGTGAATTGAAATACAACCTAAAAAACAACAATAAACGCGAAATTCTTAACTGAAATTTTATAGAAATGGAAAAAACAAAGTTACACCTGCTCCTTGCTGATGATGATATTGATGATTGTGACTTTTTCCAGGATGCCACGGATGAGCTTTCTGAAACGCTAGACCTTACCATATTGAATGACGGCGTGAAGCTCATGGAATTTTTACTGAGTGACTCATCAATCTGTCCAAATTTAATTTTTCTTGACCTCAATATGCCTAAAAAATCAGGCATGGAGTGTATTTCAGAAATTAAATCTTCAGATAAGTTAATGCACATTCCTATTATCATTTATTCCACTTCACTCGATCAGACAGTGGTTGATAGTCTTTATGACAAGGGAGCGCATCATTACATACAAAAACCAGCAGAATTTGCAAGTATAAAAAGCGTTATTCAAAAGACGATAAACTTATTCCGCAATCCCATATTACAAAATCGCTCAAGAGATAATTTTGTAATTCAACCTTAACTAAAGCATGAGTATCGACAATTCAAAACATAACTTTTTAAAGAACGGCGGAGAAATGGGCAAACTCATCCGAGCCAAGGATTGGAGTAAAACACCGTTGGGCAATCCAGAAAGTTGGCCTCAGAGTTTGCAAACTATGGTAAGCGTGATTTTGGATAATCCTTTTGGCATGTACATCGCCTGGGGCGAAAAGTACACTCAAATCTACAATGATGGCTATCGGCCTATTTTGGGCGCGAGCAAACATCCAGAAGCTTTGGGAAATAGCCCAGGAGAAACATTTCCAGAAATTTGGCACATCATCGTAGATATGTTTGACGGCGTAATGGATGGAAAAGCTGTCAGTTTCACAGACTTTATGATGCCTTTAAACCGAAATGGATATGTTGAAAATTGTTATTTTGATTTCGCCTATAGCCCTATAAGATTAGAGTGTGGAAAAGTTGGCGGCATTTTGGCGACGATCACAGAAACGACAGCTAAAAAGAAAGTGGAAGAAGACCTAAGAGTCAGTAAAAAGGAATTGGAATTTGTAATTGAAGCATCGCAATTAGGAACCTTTGAATATGATCCATTAACGCAAAAGTATTCTAGCAATAAGCGTTTAGAGACATGGTTTGACCTGGCTGCCGATGAGGTAACTGATGTTAATTATGCTTTTGATCGTATTGCCAAAAACGACAAGGAACGTGTGTCCAATGCCATTAAACAAGCTTTCGAATTTTCTTCTGGAGGTGAATATGACATAGAATACATTATTGAAAACCCGAAAACTGAAAAAGAGATCATCGTTCATGCCAAAGGACGGGCTTGGTTTAACGAAGAGAACATTGCTTACCGATTAAATGGCACTTTAGAAGACGTTACCGATAGAGTATTGGCAAGAAGAAAAATAGAAGAAAGCGAAAGAAGTATTCGTTTGATGATTCTGCAGGTTCCTGTGGCCATAGCCATCATGCGAGGACCAGATTACCGCGTGGAAATTGCCAATAAACTGGCACTCGATATTTGGGGAAGAACAGAGGAGGAAGTCTTGAATTTACCTCTTTTTGAAGCGATGCCCGAACTTGTGGCACAGGGAATAAAAGACTTTGTCGATGATGTCGCTAATACTGGAAACCGCTTTTCCACCCCTGAAATGCCTGTGGAGTTTTCAAATAACGGACAATCTATTATTGTATATATCAATTTTTCATTTGAAGCACTTTATGATAGTGAAGGCCACATTAATGGTGTTATGGCCATTGGAACTGATGTTACATCTCACGTAGAAGCACGAAAAAAGATAGAAGAAAGTGAACAAAGAATACGTGCTTTAGTGGAGAGTGCTCCTTTCCCAATAGGCGTTTTTGTAGGCGAAGACATGGAAATTTCGCTTGCTAATCAGTCCATAATGGATGCTTGGGGAAAAGGAAATGAAGTTGTTGGCCAATTATACAGTGATATACTTCCAGAATTAAAGAACCAACGGATTTATGAACAGATTCGTGAGGTATTGCGTACTGGAATTCCTTTTCACGCCAAAAATCAGAAAGTTGAACTTCTCCAGAACGGAAATTTAAATACCTTCTATTTTAATTATAGCTTTACTCCTTTATTAGATGCAGCTGGCAACGTTCAATCGGTAATGAATACTGCGGCTGACGTTACTGAACTTCATGAAGCCAAACATAAAGTTGAGGAAAGTGAAAAAAGATTCCGCGATTCTGTAAAGCAAGCTCCGTTAGGTATTGTTATTTTCCGTGGGCCTGATAATATAATTGAGATGGCCAATGAAACTTATCTACAGATCGTTGATCATACTGAAAACCAATTTGTGGGAAATCCACTTTTTGAAACAATGCCTGAGGTTAAAGAAACCATAGCGCCCATAATTGAAAATATTTATAAAACTGGAAATGCTTTTTTTGGCTATGAATTCCCGGTCAAAATAAATCGTCATGGCAAAATAACCACGGGGTATTATAATTTTGTTTACCATCCCTTAAAAGAGAACGATATGATTTCGGGAATCATGGTGGTAGCTACCGAAGTGACTGCTACTGTAAAAGCCAAAAATCTTATAGAGGAAAACGAGGAAAAACTTCAACTTATAATTGAAGGGAGCGAGCTGGGTGTATTTGATGTGAATTTGAAATCTGGTGCAGTTATTACTTCCGATCGTTGCTATGAAATTTTAGGTATTTCCGAAAAGAGAGAATTAACGCAGATAGATCTTATTGCCAACGTTCACCCAGAAGATCGCGCGCTTAGAAAAATTGCGCTTTTAGAAGCTTTAGGTACTGGTGTTCTTGATCATCAATTAAGAGTATTATGGGAAGATCAGTCCATCCATTGGATGGACATTAAAGGCAAGGTATTTTATGATGAAGATAACCAACCAGTGCGACTTCTTGGAACGGTAAGGGACATCACTGAAGAAATTACATTGCAGCAACAATTATTAGAAAGAGAAGAAAAATTTAGACTTTTGGCAGACTCTATGCCAGAACATGTTTGGACTTCAGATCCTGATGGGAATCTTAATTATTGGAACAAAACCGTTTTTGATTACTCCGGATTATCACGCGAAGAACTAAGTTCAGATGGATGGCTGCAGATGGTGCATCCGGATGACAGAAATGAAAATGTTAAACAATGGAATCAAGCGATAAGGTCAGGAAAGGATTTCTTGACAGAGCATCGATTTCGCAAATATACAGGTGAGTATCGCTGGCAATTAAGTAGAGCTATTCCACAAAGAGACATAGATGGCGTGATAAAAATGTGGGTGGGTACGAGTACCGATATTCAAGAGCAAAAAATGTTTACTACAGAACTTGAAAACATGGTCAAGCTACGAACAAATGAGTTGCAGCAAAAGAACATTGATTTAGAAAAAATGAATAAGGAATTGCAATCCTTTGTATATATTTCCAGTCATGACTTACAGGAACCTTTGCGAAAAATTCAAACCTTCTCATCACGGATTGCGGAAACCGAATTTGACAACTTATCGGACACTGCCAAGAAACATTTTTCAAGAATGCAGAAATCTGCATTTAGAATGCAAAATTTAATACAAGATTTAATTGCGTATTCAAGAACCAATGTTCAAGAAACTAACTACGAAAGTGTCGATCTTAATAGAGTTCTTGAGGACGTTAAAGAAACGCTCAGTGAAGAGCTGGAGCACAATGACGTTACCTTTACTCTACATAATATATGTGAAATTAAGATTATACCTGTACAGTTCACGCAGGTCATTCATAATTTGATAAGTAATTCCATAAAGTTTGCCAAAGCAAACCATCCCATACACATAGAAATTGATTGCGAGATCTTAGAAGGACATAAAACCGGCATCGAAGCCTTATCCAATAATAAAAACTATTGTCATATTCGCTATATTGATAATGGGATTGGTTTTGAACCACTATACAATGAAAAAATCTTTGAAGTATTTCAACGTCTTCATAGTAAGGACGATTATACCGGAACAGGGATTGGGCTGGCTATTGTTAAAAAAATCATTGACAATCACGAGGGCCTTATCATCGCCAATGGACAGTTGGACGAGGGCGCAGTATTTGATATTTATCTTCCTGCTGAATAATTGAGTTTTACAGTGAAAGAATATTAAAACCATATAAAATTTAACAAGTCAACGAATGACTTTGAAACAAAATTATAAAACATTAATAATAGTGAATTCGAATGAAACCATTGATCCTCAATTAATAGCCTCGTTTAGAAGGTATGATAAAGGGTTATATTTTTAAAATTTTGTTTAAATTCGTTGTCTATTCCGTGCCTTATGAAAATCTTTATTAAATTTGATTTTACCCGTTTATCTACCAGAGTAATTGACGAAAAGTTGACTGAACTTGGCATTAAGTATCGGATGTTAAATTTTGGAGAACTCGAATTTTTGGAAAATGTACCAAATGAGAAAATACAGGCATTTGATAAAGTTCTCCAAGAATACGGCATTGAGAAAATAGAGAATCAGAAGGTTATTTTAGTGCAAAAAATGAAAGATGTCATCACTGACATGGTATTTAATGTGACCGATGCGATCAATGTTAAAAGCTCCGTCTATTTATCAGAGAAATTGGGCCATAGCTATGGGTACCTTTCAAATTTATTTTCGGAAGTGACTTACACATCCGTTGAAAACTTTATCATCCTTCAACGCATTGAGTACGCCAAATCCCTAATGATAAATACGCAATTGTCATTAACAGAAATTGCCTTTAAATTACAATATTCCAGTGTAGCGCACTTAAGTACCCAATTTAAGAATACCACCGGTATTACGCCTACTACATTTCAGAGAATTATAACCAAAAGGAGAGAATTAAAGAATAATAAAACCAAAAACTAAAATGCGGGAAGATTACACTTATGTAGTATTGGCTGACGATGATGAAGATGATCGCTCATTTTTTATAGAGGCTTTTGAAGAACTGAAAATACGCACCAAAGTCGCTATCTATAAAGATGGCGTTGCTTTGATGAACGCTCTAAACGAAGCAGATTCTATTTTGCCAAATATTCTTTTTTTAGATTTGAATATGCCAAAAAAATCAGGCTTGGAATGTTTGCAAGAAATTAAAGACAATTTGCGCTTTAAGGACATTGCAATCGCCATATATTCGACCTCGGCATCGGAAGAAGATATCGAAGACACCTTTGTGAACGGCGCTAATGTTTACATCAAGAAACCCAATAATTTCAACATTCTTAAGAAGATTTTATCAGACGTTGTTACCATGAACTGGCAATACCACACCAGCGGCCTGAACAAAGATAATTTCCTATTACGTTTATAAGTATGACTTTTAAATCCATTTATAATTCTGAACGCTTCTTAAAAATCATCTTTGGATTAAGTTTGTTCATAGTTTTAGTCATGGGAGGTTTGGCTTATCAGACCATAAGTAAACTTTCCCAGTCTTTTGAAGAGGTTCAACACGCTTACCAAATTCATATTGAATTAGAAAAATTAGTCTCGCTTCTTAAAGATGCTGAAAGCGGTAAAAGAGCGTTTATTATATCAAAAGATTCCACCTTTTTAGAACCTTTATTATTAAGCAGTGGAGCGTTAAACAATAGCTTAACTCGTTTAAGAGCGCTTACAACTGACAATATTGAGCAAAGAGAGAATATAGACGACTTAGAAAATAAAATTGAGGATAATTTAAATATTTTCGAAAAAACCTTACAGCTCGCTCTTACCAATAAAATTGAATCGCCAGAATTTATTGCAGCATTTAATGAAGGTAAGAAAACCATGAATAGCGTGCGCTTTAAAATCATTCAAATGACCACGCACGAAAATAATATGCTGGGCATTAGAAAGGAAAAAAATTCAAAAACACTCTCCAATGCGCCGATGATCGTTTATTATGTTCTGATTACATCGCTCGTCATTCTACTATTGATATACATACAGATTAGTAAGAACCTCATAAGTTTGAAAGAAAAAAACGAACTTTTAGAAACCTTTAAAGAATCCACTACGCAATCTGAAATTATCAGCAAGCATGGCAATTGGATATGGCATGTAGAAAGAAACACCTTTGAATTTTCAGATAACCTCTATCGATTACTTGGAGAAGATCCTCAATCTTTTGTCTCTACTCTTGATAATTTTATGGCATTCGTACATTCTGAAGATTTAGATAGATTCACGGAGCAAGTCAATAAAATGATGGAAAACCAAGATTTGCCTTTCACACATTATAGAATTGCACAAAAAAACGGTAGCATCAAACATTTTAAATCTTATGGAAAGGTTTTGGTGGACTCGGAGGGTAATAAAAAGCTATTGGGCACTACGGCCGACATTACCGACGAAATTGAAAACTATCGATTAATTGAAGAACGTAACCTGGAGTTAGAACGCAATAACAAAGAACTGGCTTCCTTTAACTACGTTGCCAGCCACGATTTGCAAGAACCCTTGCGAAAAATTCAAACCTTTATCTCAAGGTTGGAAGACAAAGAACATGAACATTTATCTCCTAATGGCAAGGTATATATAGAACGCATCAAATCGTCTTCCTCCAGGATGCGATCGTTAATTGACGATTTACTACAGTTTTCAAGAACTAATAAATCGGAGGAAGCTTTCGAGGATTCAAACATTAATATCCTATTGGAAACTGCCAAACACGATCTGGCCGAAATCATCTCTGATAAAAGAGCTAGAATTTCATCTGATAAGATACCTTCCATGAAGGTCATTCCCTTCCAGATAAAACAACTGTTTTTGAATCTTATCAGCAATTCATTAAAATATAGCCGTGACCATATCGCGCCAGTCATTACTATTACCTATTCTCAAACCAATGCAAGTGATCTGCCTAAAATAAAATATTCAAAATACAATCTATACCATACGATTACCATAAAAGACAATGGGATTGGATTTGACCAAGATTATGCAGATAAGATTTTCATACTCTTCAATAGACTGCATAACAAAAATGAGTACTCTGGTACAGGCATTGGACTTTCCATTTGTAAGAAAATTGTGGAAAATCATAATGGATATATTACTGCGATAGGAAATGTAGATCATGGATCCACTTTCATTTTCTACCTCCCACTTACCTAAAACACTCTAACAACCTCTTCAAAACACCCTCTATACTGCATACAGGGTGTTTTTTTATGTCTTTCATGGAAATTGTATAATCAATTCCGAAAATGATGTAAGAGAGAGAGAAGTGTGTTTGTTCATCTTTGTAATGTAATTAAAAGGCAAGTAAAATGATTCATGATTTCAATATGAAAACCATCTTTTACACGGTATCAGTCTTAATGATCATTATATGGGCCCTGAGTTACTTTGTGTATTCTGTAAACGCGACGATTCATTTTTTACTTGTTACGTCTGTTCTATTAGGGATCGCAGGATTTTTAGAAAAATAACCAACGATAATTAACATTAATTAAAAATCAGGGATCTATGAAAACAAATCAACCACAAGAAGAAAGACAATTCGCAAGAGTATCACGAATTTTTCCTAAAGCGGATGTTAATACACCGAATGCCAGAGTAAAAATATTGGCCACAAATCAAGGTCAAAAATAGAATTAGAAATAAATTCTATATCTAATTAATTAACCAAAAACCATAACATGCCATGATAACAATTAAATCTCAAGTTAACGATCTGTATTCTTTTTTTGATGCACTAAAAACTGAAATTGGTGGTACGTTATCCCAAAACACGACAGAATACAAACTTAATATTGATAATGATATAGCGAAAGGCAGCATCCGTTCCATCGGTCTTGAAGATGGACTAGCTGTTCTTGAGTTTAACATCATTGCACATGAGAATATCGAAATCACTATTGATACACTTTTAGCAACTCATGTCAACTTCATGTATTGCTCAAAAGGGAGATTATCTCATTCTTTCAATGAAGAAAGCGAAACCAATACAATTGATGCTTTTCAAACGAGCATCGTAGCAAATATTATATCAGAGCAAAATATCATCTTTTTAGAAAGGGATGTTGAAACTGTGACCACGCTAATTTCTGTAAATACTTCATATGAAGGAAATAGCAATGCAAAATGGAGCACCAAACTAAAAGATGCGTTCATTTCAAATAAAACTGATGACTATTTATACATTGGTTCTTATAACCTTAAGATAGCGGAAAACATTAAACAACTACAATGCATCAAGCAAGAAGGTTTGGTTAGGGAATTATTGACCAAAGGTATTGTCAACGTCATTTTGGCACTCGAGATTGAACATCACAATAAGGATATTGAGAATTTAGACTTGGAACCTACAACTTTAACCAAAGTTGAAATAAGTCTTATTGCGCAACTTACGGATTACATTAATGAGTTTCCAGATTTAGATCATAAGGTTGAGAACTTGAGCGAGCGCGTAGGCCTATCTGCGGCGAAGTTACAGGAAGGCTTTAAGTTTCAACATGGATTAACTGTTTGTGAGTACATACGTTCCGTACGATTGACCAAATCAGAGGAATTGATCATCAATACCGACTTAAACATCTCAGAAATTGTCTATAGTGTTGGTTTTACCAGCAGAAGCTACTTCTCTAAAATATTCAAGGAACGCTACGACTGTACGCCAAGTGAATACAAAAAAAATAAGTTAGCTGTATCAGCATAATATATATCACGTACTTCAAGGGATTTTAGTACTAATTCGGAAGGAGCTCTAATGAAAATTAGGGCTTTTTTTGTTAATAAAAAGTCTAATCTGCATGGACTAAAAAAGGTTATAATTACCCGCTCTTGAAGCTAATTAAGTTCTACACGTTAATGACTAATTAAAATTTAGCAACCGTACTCAATAACTATCAAAACCTGATTCGTCAAGGCCATAACCAATTATGGATTGATATTCCGCGAGAGCTTGATGAGCCATGTCAACATAAGTCTTTGGAATATGCCCTGAATCCGTAATATTGAACTCATCCCGCGCTTGTTTGAGAAACATGCTGTCTCAGATTGTTTTTTATTTCTAAAACATTTAGACCTTTTTCGTAAAGGATGCAATGTTAACTACATCGTTCATTTTTATTAAATTATAATGGTGTAGGTTCAAGTAATAATTGCAACAGATAAAATTAAAAACACTTGAGCGGAAAGACATTGACCACGACAAAATTTATTATTCGAGATCTAACACAAAGGGCAATTTTCAAATTAAAATTGTCCTCCCTGTTCAAGAGATACTGAGTTATTACAAGCAGTTTTCAACAGGTACTAAATATGTTTTTCAATTCTTTTGAAAAACAGCTTAACACCATCTCAACTAGAGAATAGAAAGCACAAAACCCTTCAACGCTACAACTAGGAATTAAAAGAGATTGCCAAAATTTTTGAAATCAATAAACCCATCAGGAGTTACTATAAACGAAAAAAGTCCTTTAATAGTTGGTCTTCAAAAAACCGCAAGTTCACTTCAACAATGTTATACGGGCGAAAGGAAAAAAATTAAATATCCAGAATTATGGAACTAAACGGTTATAGAATTATGTGGTTATTTGTATTTTTTGATTTACCTACTGACACTGTTAAAGACCGACGGAATGCCGCAGGCTTTAGAAAAAACCTCTTAAAAGATGGCTTTACCATGATGCAATACTCCGTATATATGCGCCATTGTGCAAGCAGCGAAAGTGCCGACGTACATGAAAAACGGATTAAACGCCTATTACCACCTTTAGGTAAAGTGAGCGTACTCAGAATTACGGATAAACAATTTGGTAATATTATGAACTTTTGGGGAAGAACCGAAGCCCCAAAAGAACCTCAACCAACCCAATTGGAATTATTCTAAAACAAAAAAATGCCTCAATCTTGCCTTATCACCGCAAAAAAGAAGCGTTTTTTTATACGACATTTCACTTTAAACGCATGATTATCAGAAGGTACAAGTCCAACTAATATCGTGTCTTCTAATCTTTAATCAAACCACAACCCGTTGATACAAGTGTATTAGGAACGCAAAAATATCGTGTCTTCTAATCTTTAATCAAACCACAACCTCATATCTTTCCTCCTCATGGTTTACTTGAATATCGTGTCTTCTAATCTTTAATTAAACCACAACTATAAGTGTTGTATATATCCTTGTTATGGCAATATCGTGTCTTCTAATCTTTAATCAAACCACAACTCTCTGGTAATACTATTATACCTACTGTTAATATCGTGTCTTCTAATCTTTAATCAAACCACAACCGTCGGTAAAATGATGGGGATTTTTTGTAAATATCGTGTCTTCTAATCTTTCATCAAACCACAACCCATGCGTAATTGTTAAGTTCCTTAATCAAAATATCGTGTCTTCTAATCTTTAATCA
>JBBSRC010000035.1:0-37846 GCA_038243395.1 Flavobacteriales bacterium
AATATAGAGTGTTTAAAGCACCTATGGCAAACCCTACATATGTGGTAATTGTGTTCTTAAAAGATTGGCTGATTATTATTCCCATAGAGGTTTAAAACTCGAAGATAAGAATTTTGAGGTTTAAGACAAGCTTGTGATCAGGTCTGCCAATTTCTCTGTTAATATTTTTCTGCTGTACTGTTGTAAACCAATAGGATATGTGGCTAAACTACCATTCTGGAAACTCGAAAAACAAGACAACAAATGCTTTTTTAATTCAACTTCAGCATCGTAATAAAAATAGTGTCCCGTATTGGTCGACTTTATTATCCGTTCCACATCTGAATCTTCTGGACCCACTGAAATTATGGGCGTTTCAGCAACCATGTACTCAAATAATTTTCCGGGAATAATAGCTTTGGTGTCCTCTGAGTCAATTTCAATCAACAATAATAATCGTGACTGACGCTGGTACATTAGAGCTTCTTTATGATTGACGTAGCCAACGATATCAATATTTTTTTCCGGAATAAACTTATGAATTTCCTGGAGCACATCATCACTGACCACACCAATCAATCTCAACATAAACTCTTGATTAAAATCTTCATTTTCATTGATTAGCTCCCCTAATACCTTCCATAATACCTTCGGATTGCGTTCAGACAATAGAGACCCAATATGGGCTAAAGAAAATTTTACATCCTTAGTTGCCTTTGGCAGTTTTTGATAGTCATAACCATTAGTAATTACCGAAATAGATTTATTTGTTTTCGTTTCAAATTCTTTTTTGGTATTCTCGCTCGTTACGATAATTTGGTCAGCACTTGAAAGCACCTGTATTTCCATCTCCTCATGCTTTTTAACAGCATGCTTACTCAATTTTAGCTTTTTGTGATACCCAATTGTTGTCCACGGATCTCTAAAATCGCCTATCCATTTAATCCCTAATTGTTTCTTTAATTGCAGGCCGATCAAGTGTAAACTGTGTGGTGGTCCGGAAGTAATGATCGTTTCTATTTTTTCCTTTTGGATATACTCAGCCAGAAAACTGACCGACGGCTTTACCCAAGCTTTTCTGGCATCAGGAATAAAATAATTTCCTCTGATGTAAAGCATAAGCTGCTGAATAAAACTCTGTTTTCGTTTCTTAGGAATAACGCCAGAACTAATGGATTTGGAGGATTTTTTAGATAGAAATTCAGCCAGTCGATAAGGCTCTTTGATTGGCTGCTTCAGAATGGTTACCTCTTCAGGAATCTCATCCATAAGCGTAGAGTCAAGTAGTGGATAACTTGGATTTTCAGGAATGTAAACCACAGGATGAATCCCGTAATCTGGAAGATATTTCACAAATTTCAGCCAACGTTGTACTCCAGGACCTCCTGCAGGTGGCCAATAATAAGTTATGATTAAAACCTTCTTCCTACTTTGTCCTTCGGATTTCACACCTAAAGAAAGAGAATTACTTCCCATTCTTATTTTGTCTTATTTGAAAGTATAGCCCACCCAAAATTAATAGCCCAAATAAAACGCTACTAGCCAAGGCAATCGTACTTCCAGTTTTAATAACTTGAGGTTCGAACTTAAACTCAATGGTATGTTGCCCTTTAGGGATTGGTATACCTCTTAATACATAGTTGACACGATAATGCGGTTGCAACTTGCCGTCAATATAAGAATTCCATCCATCAGCATAATAAATCTCTGAAAAAACAGCAAATCCATCATTATTATTGCTTGAGTTATACTTTAAGTAATTCGGTTTATATTCTGAAACATCGATAGTTGCAGAAGAATCTGTTTTGAATTTTGCGTAAGAAAGCACTTGTGTCGTGACCGCTTTTATCTTGGTATTCAAACTATCCAAAGCCATCATTTCTTCATTGGCCGAATTAACTTTTTCTAAAGATGAAATGAACCATGCGTTACCATTGGCATCTTCATTTTCATAAGGGAATAAATTTCCTTTATCGTCATCTGCAATAATATATTTGGTATTCAGCATATTCAATACATTCATATTATTTTTTGCAATATGAAAATCAAATAGTTCATTATAACGTCCAAGTTTAGCCGCGTGATACCCACTTAATGAGTTATGAAAATAGGAAGCTCTTGCACCACTGGAAGCAACATCAAATACTTTAAAGTGACTTTCGTCCTTCATGATTTCCAGATCTGCCGCATTAGCCTGAAACGGTTTATTTACTTGAATCGATGATACAAAATTCTCATTATTAACATAACGTCTATCTACATTGACCAAATCAAAAAGAATCAATACAGCAAATACAACAATGAGCGCATTCTGAGACAGTTTTTCTTTTAAAAATAGCCAAATCCCACCCGCAGAAAGTAACACGAGTATTAAAGTCCGTAAAGTGTCATAAGTAAACATTGATTTTCTATCCGCCTTTAAAGCATCTACAAAACTTTGACCATATTCACCATATGCTTGACGGTAATACCCATCATTGGCACCAACAAAATCGAACGAACCTTTAAATAATAAAAACGAGATGGCAACGCCTCCTGAGATTCCTGCAGCAATTTTTAAAGCTTTCAGTTTTTCTTCTCTTTTTTCCAAATCATTGAACAACCTTACTAAACCGAAAATGGCTAAGATTGGAATGCAGAGCTCCAAGATAACTTGAATAGAAGTTACCGCCCTAAATTTGTTATACATGGGCACGTAATCAATGAAGAAATCTGTTAAAAAGCCTAAGTTTTTTCCGTAAGACAATAGCAACGACATGATCGTACCACCTACAAGCCACCATTTTAAGCGACCCTTAATCACAAAAAGACCAAACACAAAAAGAAACAACACTACGGCACCCACATAGGCTGGAGCTTCAACGATAGGCTGATTGCCCCAATAGGTTGGAATGTGTTTTACTTCCCGTATCGCCTCCATTGGACTTGCACCAGCCGCTGTATAAAATTTATACATTTCTGAATTCTTACCCACATCTTCGCCATTACCACCACCCATAAGTCGGGGAATGAAAAGATTGAAAGTTTCCAAAAATCCGTAACTGTATTCTGTTATATAGTCCTTATCCAATCCTGAAGTGACATCCTTTATAGAACCATCAGTATTAATAGTCAATTCACTTTTACCACGTGTACTTTCTTTTACATATTCCTGAGTTGCCAAAATGTTGGTGGCATTCAATCCAATGGCGAGCAGCACTGCAAAAAACATAATACCCACCGATTTAAAAAAATGGGGTAAAAGATTCTTTTTATAGGCATCAAAAAGATATACTGCGCCCAATACCAAAACTAATAACATCAAATAATAGGTCATTTGATAATGGTTGGCACTCAATTCAAGCGCCATCGCTACCGTGGTCAGCAAGAATCCGAAAATATATTTCTTTTGAAATACGAGCAAAATTCCGCTCAATACTAAAGGCATATAAGCTATAGCATGGGCTTTACTGTTGTGCCCCACACCAAGAATGATGATGAGATAGGTAGAAAAACCAAAGGCCAAAGCACCAAGAGCAGCTAACTTAAAATCGACTTTCAGTGTTAATAACAGGATGTAAAATCCGATGAAATAAAGAAAAAGGTAATCTGCCGGTCTTGGAAGAAAACGCAGTACAGAATCAACTTTTTTAATATAATTATGAGGGTATATTGCGCCCAATTGATAGGTCGGCATCCCACCAAAAGCACTATTGGTCCAATATGTTTCTTTACCAGTTTCTGCCCTAAAATCGGTTTGCTGTTTGGACATCCCAATATAGTGCATGATATCACTTTGAAAAATCTGTTTACCACTCAACACGGGGTTGAAATACGCCAATGAGAGCACTATAAAACCAATAATTATTAAGATGTGTGGAAGGAACTTTTTAAATGACAGTGCCATAAAGTAGTGAGGTAGTTTAATTGCGGATATTAATCAATTTCTTCGTAATCGATGTATTCGCCTACTTTTTTATTAGAAGCCTGGTGCTGTTCTGGCATTTTGTCTATAACCGTTTCACCTTCATTTGGGCGCTTTCTGTCTGGTTGCTGTTGTTGGAATTGACCTCCAAAACGTTCCTGCATTTTTTTGGACATATAACGTATAAACAGAGGTGCAAAAATCCTTGAAAGAACTTTTACAACATAATATACCACTAATATATACAAAATGATTCTTAATAAACCAGTAAAAGATGCCATTTGCATGATGAAAGAAAATTTTTTCCAAAAATACAAATCTATACCATGGAAAACATCTATAATTACTTAAATATTTAATAAAATACCCGTGTTTTAGCTAGAGTTATGACAGTAATCAAATAATCAATGGCTCTTAACCACCTGTTTTCAAATCATTAAAAACAATTCAAAACCAAAAATAATATGTAGTTTTGAGCCAAATCATTACACAAATGAAACCTATTAAGTTTTCTATTATCTTTTTATTTCTTTGCTCCACTCAATTTGCTTTTAGTCAATATACGGAGGTCATTAATTCCAACAGACCTGGAGTATCACAAAGTGCTTTTTCGGTGGGTACAAATGTCATTCAGCTTGAAACTGGTCCTTATGTTATAAAGGAAAAACATGCACCTTTAAAATATGATGTTTCTGGATTTGGTGTTGATTTTGCTGCACGATACGGTTTGCTTTTTGAAGATCTCGAAATCAATTTTCAAGGCACCTACCAAAACGATATACAAACCCTGAATTCCTCATTGATTCCTCAGGAAAATAAACGATCCAACTTTAAAAACCTGACATTTGGCGCAAAATATATGATCTATGATCCTTATAGAAAGGCAGGTGAAGAAAAACCCAATTTATACAGTTGGAAAGCTAACCGACAGTTTAAATGGAAATCCTTAATTCCGGCTGTAGGTATATATGCAGGTGCCAATTGGGATACCAAAAACAATCCTTACACTGCCCCAGGCATCGAAGGTTTTAGTCCAAAAATTGCTCTAATTTCTCAAAACAACTTTGTCGGCGGGTGGGTGTTTGTTATTAATTTGATCAAAGACAGAATCGGCACTGATTATTCTGATTTCCAATATATTTTAACCTTGACCCATTCTATAAATCCGCAGTGGGTGGTCTTTGGGGAAACACAAGGTATTAAAAGTGATTTTTACGCTGATAATTTATTTCGTTTTGGAGGTGCTTATCTTTGGAATAAAAATTTCCAGTTAGATACTGCTTTAACATTTAACACTAAAGATACTCCATCCGTTTTTGGAGTTAACTTCGGAATGTCCTACCGCTTGGACTATCATCAGGATAAAGAGATTGATAATGGCAATCCGGCACAAGACGAATTGAGGCTTCAAGAACGAAGAATTCAAAGGCAAAAAGAAGTCGATTTTGAAAAAAAGAGTAAATCAGATAAAAAGAGCAAATTATAAGACTACTTTATGATTATAATTAAAGAAGTAAGTTCTCCTAAGGACTTAAAGATATTTGTAAAATTTCCCTTCCAACTTTATAAAGATTGTGAAGAATGGGTACCTCCAATAATCAAACAAGAATTGCAAACTTTTGATAAAAAGAAAAACCCAATCTTTAATGATGCCGAAGCGACTTTCTTTTTAGCTTATAAAAACAATAAGGTTGTCGGCAGAGTTGTGGCTGTCATAAACTGGCTTGAGGTCAATCAGCAAAAACAGAAAAAAATGCGTTTTGGCTGGTTTGATGTGATTGATGACGTGGAAGTCACAAAAGCATTGTTGGATAAAGTTCATGAAATCGGTAAAGCAAATAATCTTGATTACGTAGAAGGTCCGGTAGGATTCTCAAATTTGGATAAAGTGGGTCTATTAACTGAAGGGTATCAATATATAGGTAACATGATCACGTGGTACAATTATCCTTATTATGTCGATCATTTTAAGGAGTTGGGATATACTGATGAAAAATTATACTCAGAAAGTCGCTTTCCGTTTTCAAACGTGAAAACCGAGTTTTTCTATAAAGCTCAAGAACTGATCAAAAAACGCTATGAATTAAGGCCTTTAAAGTTAACTACCACCGAAGAGGTCATGCCACATGTTGATAAAATGTTTGATCTCTTTAATCAATCCTATGCCTCTTTATCCTCGTTTGTTGCGATTACAGATATCCAGAAAGAATATTTCAAAAAGAAATTTATAAGTTTTGTAAATCCAGAATATATCAAATTTGTTGTAGATAAAAATGACGATTTGGTAGCTTTTGCAATTGTAATGCCTTCATTTTCGACAGCTTTACAGAAAACAAAAGGAAAGCTATTTCCATTTGGTTTCAGACATATTCTACATGCCAAAAAACACAGTAAAGACGTCATATTTTATTTAATTGGTGTTCTTCCAGAGTACCAAAATAAAGGTGTGACTGCAATTATCTTTAATGAATATTATAAAGTATTTACTGAGAAAGGCATCCAAAATTGTGTTAGGACTCCTGAGTTGGAAGATAACTTAGCAATACATCAAATTTGGAAACATTTTCAACCAGAGGTTTTTAAAAGACGTAAAACTGTGAGGAAGGATATATCATAAAAAACAAATTTAAATTACAAATTCCAATAACCATATTACAGAATTTACTCAAAAGACACAGAGTTTTAATGACACTAAATTCATTTCTTTTACATACAGAAAGTTAAATCATCTGTTAACAATCAATAAAATGTTTATATAAAAAATCCAGTTTCCCAAAAGAAACTGGATTTTTTTAATATTTAAAGTGCCCTTCGGGGATTAGGAAATTTTTATTCTCCCATCGCCTCAGCGACTGAAGCTGACAATCTTTTATAAGTACCATTTTCCAAACGCGTTCTGATAGCATCAAAAGCATCTAAAGTTTCATTGATATCATTGATATCATGAGTTGCTGTAGGAATCATTCTTAACAAAATCAAACCTTTTGGAATAACAGGATATACTACAATAGAACAAAAAATTCCGTGGTTTTCACGCAAATCCTTTACCAAAGCCATGGCTTCCGGGATACTTCCTTTTAAATAAACTGGCGTTACACAACTTTGCGTCGTACCAATATCAAATCCACGTGATGTGAGTCCTGATTGTAAAGCATTGGTGTTTTCCCAAAGCTTTTCTTTTAATTCTGGCATGGTTTTCAACATCTCTAAACGTTTACGTGCACCAACTACCAATTGCATTTGTAGTGATTTGGCAAACATTTGCGAGCGCAAATTATATTTTAAATAATCGATAATTTCCTGATCCGCGGCAATAAAAGCTCCTGTACTTGCTATGGATTTTGCAAAAGTCGCAAAATACACATCAATACCATCCTGAACGCCTTGTTCCTCACCTGCTCCTGCTCCAGTTTTGCCAAGTGTTCCAAAACCATGAGCATCATCTACTAAAAATCGAAAATTAAATTTTTTCTTAAGTTCAACGATTTCCTTCAATCGACCTTGCTCCCCTCGCATTCCAAACACACCTTCAGAAATCACTAAAATTCCGCCGCCTGTTTGTTCTGCCATTTTAGTGGCACGTTCTAAGTTTTTCTCTAAACTTTCAACATCATTGTGTCTGTAGGTAAAACGTTTACCCATATGCAAACGTACGCCATCAATGATACAAGCGTGTGAATCCACATCATAAACTATAATATCGTTCTTATTAACCAAAGCATCGATGGTTGAAACCATGCCCTGATAACCAAAATTTAACAGATAAGCAGCTTCTTTATCTACAAATTCTGCCAACTCTTTTTGTAAAATTTCGTGAAGTTCAGTATGGCCTGACATCATTCGCGCTCCCATTGGGTACGCCGAACCGTAATCAGCCGCAGCTTGAGCATCAGTCTTTCGCACTTCAGGATGATTTGCCAATCCTAAATAATCATTGATACTCCAGGTAATGACATCTTTCCCACGAAACTTCATGCGGTTAGAGATTTGACCTTCCAATTTCGGAAATACAAAATAGCCTTCAGCTTGTGAAGCCCATTTACCTAAAGGTCCTTTATCTCTGTAAATTTTATCAAATAAGTCTTTCATGTAATTCTTAATGTTTTTCGACATACGCTGCCATTTCTATCAACCTGTTGTAGGTTTGAGGGCTATGCGCTATCATCTTCAGTTAGCTTAATTAGTTTTGACAAAATTAACTAAATATATTTTCATTGCATAATTTAGTTATAAACCGCTGTTTATAAGATTTTCGTCCAAAAAAAAACCCACAACACTGTCTTATGTCATAGGGTTATCTAGTTATAATTCAATTATTTAATATATTGTATGGTCTCCAAGGTAGTTACCTTTTCACTGTCAAAAAAGCCCTGATTTTCCATCCATTTATCGCTATAAACTTTGCTCATATATCGGGATCCATGGTCTGGAAAGATGACTACCACCTTATCTCCTGGTTTAAATTCACCTAGTTCGTTCAATTGTTTGATAGCCTGCATCGCTGCTCCACTGGTATAACCAACGAATAAACCTTCAACTCGAGAAATTTCGCGAGCGGCATGGGCGCTTTCTTCATCCGTAACTTTGACGAACTCATCTATCAAATCAAAATCGGTAGCTGCAGGAATCAAATTCTTTCCTAAACCCTCAATTCTATATGGATAAATTTCATCTTGATCAAACTCACGGGTTTCGTGATATTTTTTCAAAACGGAACCATAAGCATCCACACCTATAATTTTAATATTTGGATTTTGCTCCTTTAGGTATTTAGCCGTCCCGGAAATTGTTCCTCCTGTGCCACTGCACGCCACCAAGTGTGTTATTTCACCTTCCGTCTGAGTCCAAATTTCAGGACCTGTAGAATTGTAATGTGCTTCAATATTTAATTGATTGAAATACTGGTTAATATAGATCGATCCTTTTGTCTCTTCATGCAAGCGTTTTGCAACTTCATAATAAGATCTCGGGTCATCAGCACTCACATGGGCAGGACACACGTATACTTGCGCACCCATTGCTTTTAACATATCAATTTTGTCAGCCGACGATTTTGAACTTACCGCCAGAATACATTTGTACCCTTTAATAATACTGACCATAGCAATACTAAAACCAGTGTTGCCAGAGGTAGTTTCTATAATAGTATCTCCGGGTGTTAATAAGCCTTGTCTTTCAGCTTCTTCAATAATGTGCAGTGCAATTCGATCTTTAGAGGAGTGACCTGGATTAAAAGCTTCTACTTTGGCATAAAACTCACCATTATAGTCAGCAGTCATCTTGTTTAATTTGATAAGAGGGGTATTACCTATGAGTTGCAATACGTTATCAAATACCTGAATATTTTTTTTCATACGTGTTTCATATTCTTTTCAATAGGACGTATGGTATCGCGAAAAACAATCTCAATCTGTATACTTAAACTAGGAAAACCGCGATTTCATAAATGCTATTTACGATTACAATTTATGAAAATGTAATCTCAAACCTTGCAAAAGTAAGGGATTTTTTTTAATTAGACATTAATATTCTCTAAGTCTAACAAAAAAGCATACTCTTCAGCATCTTCTTTTAAAGCTTCAAAACGTCCAGAAGACCCCCCGTGCCCTGCTTTCATATTCGTTTTTAAAAGCAGCTTATTGTTGTCTGTTTTATAATTTCTTAATTTAGCCACCCATTTTGCTGGCTCCCAATATTGTACTTGAGAATCATGCAGTCCTGTTGAAATCAAAATATGTGGATAATCTTGTTTTTTCACATTGTCATAAGGGGAATAAGACTTCATGTAGTCATAATATGTTTTATCGTTAGGATTTCCCCATTCGTCATATTCTCCTGTGGTCAAGGGTATTGAATCATCCAACATAGTTGTCAGTACATCGACAAAAGGAACTGCAGCAATAACACCGTTATAAAGTTCGGGAGCTTCATTAATTACAGCGCCTATTAATAAGCCACCGGCGCTTCCACCCAGCGCATACAAATGTTCTGGAGAGGTATAACTTTGCTCAATTAAAAATTTGGAGCAGGCAATAAAATCTGTAAATGTATTTTTCTTTTGGAGCAACTTACCTCCTTCATACCAGATGCGTCCTAAATATTCGCCACCTCTTACATGGGCGATGGCGTAAATAAATCCTCTGTCCAATAAACTTAATCGAATACTCGAAAAATAGGGATCAATAGTGTGCCCGTAAGACCCATATGCATATAATAATACCGGATTTGTACCGTCTTTTTTGATTCCTTTTTTGTAAACCATCGAAATTGGCACTTTAGTACCATCGGTTGCAGTTGCCCAAACCCGTTCAGACTCATAATTGTCCTTATCAAAATTAGAATCTAAAACCTCCTGTTCCTTTAAAATAGTTTTTTCCTTCGTGACCATATTGAAGTCGATGCTAGATGACGGTGTGGTCATTGCATTATAACCATAACGGAGAATATCAGTATCAAATTCGACATTTGTGGAGGTGTAAGCTGTATAAGTTTCATTATCAAAGGGCAGATAATAATCTTCCGTATTATCCCATCGTTTAATACGTATATGGTTTAGACCATTGGTACGCTCGCTAATTACTAAAAAGTTCTTAAAAATATCAATATCTTCAAGTAAAACAGCTTCTCTATGCGGAATGACCTCTGTCCAATGATTAAATCTAGTTTCGTTTTCTGATGTTTTCATTAACTTAAAGTTAATGGCACCGTCTGCATTGGTCACAATATAAAACTGATCATCATAATGTGAAATGCTATACTCCAATCCTCTAATACGTTCTTGAAACACTACAAACTCCCCGTCAGGAGTATTTGCATTTAAAGTATAATATTCGTTAGTTAAAGTGCTGTAGCAGGCAATAATCAAGTATTTCTTAGATTTTGATTTGTAAACGGCTACACCAAATGTATCGTCTTTTTCATGAAAGATTAAAGTGTCATGACTCGAAGAGCTTCCTAACTTATGCTTATAAACCTTGTCAGAACGTAGTGTTTTTTCGTCTTTGACCGTATAGAACAATGTTTTATTATCATTTGCCCAAGTTGCGGAACCTGTGGTATTTTCAATGGCATCAGAAAAAATTTCATTAGTAATCAAACTCTTAATTTGCAAAGTGTAATTACGTCTACCAACCGTATCTTTTCCAAAAGCAATCATGGTATTATCTGGACTTACACTTAATCCAACCAAGTTAAAATAATCATGACCTTCAGCCATGACATTGCAGTCGAATAAGAGCTCTTCTGGATTCTCCAAAGAGTCTTTCTTTCTGAAATAAATGGGGTAATCCTTTCCAACTTCATATTTAACAATGTACCAATACCCATTGTATTTGTAAGGCACGGACTGATCATCTTCTTTAATTCGCGCCTTCATTTCCTCAAAAAGTGAAGTCTCAAAATCTTTATATTTGGAGGTCACCGCATCAAAATAATCGTTTTCGGCATTGAGGTAGTCAATAACATCCTGATTTTCTCGGTCATTTAACCAAAAATAATCATCAAGGCGATCATCATCATGCGCACTCAATGTTTTGAGCACTTGTTTTGCCTTTGGGGGCTGAATATTATGTGTCATTTGATATTTTTATTAAGGATTGCAAAAGTACTATTTTAAAAGAAGAGAGAACTCATAGAACATTGAATAAAGAGAAAGGAAGAATGAGCCGATTTTTAAAGAAAATTACTATTTGTAGTTTGTGAAAATTAGTGAAATTCGAGTCTAAACCTTAATTTTGCTTCGTAATTTAAAAAACTGAAAATATGTTTGGAGATATGATGGGTATGATGAATAAACTCAAAGAAACCCAAAAAAAAGTTGAAGAAACCAAAGAACGATTGAATCAGGTTTTGGTTGATGAACAAAGTAGTGACGGCAAATTAAAAGTCACATTGACCGCAAATAGAACAATAAAATCGATCGCCATCGATGACGAATTGCTTCAAGACAAAGAAATGCTTGAAGACTATTTAATCATGACGCTAAACAAAGCAATCGAAAAAGCGACCAACGTTAACGAAACCGAATTGGCAGCGGCAGCTAAAGATGGAATGCCGAATATTCCCGGGTTGGACATGTTTAAATAATACAAAAACAATTGCTTTTATAGCTTGACTAAATTTTCAAAGATTTGCAATGGCTATAAAAGCAATTCTATTTTTCTTTACAGGACTACACTCTGAACACACATTTTAGGTCCTAATATCCGCTTATGACATCTTTAAAAAAAGCAGTATTTAATTGGAGTGGCGGGAAAGATTCTGCCTTAGCGCTCCAAAAAACCTTAGCACGCCAAGACTTTGATATTGTTTCACTTTTCACAACATTTAATGAAGAAACTGGCAAATCTTCCATGCATTCCATTCCTTTAGAAATTTTAGAAAAACAGGTTAAGAGCATAGGCATTCCTCTTCATACCATGAGTTTTTCTAAAGACCTCAAAAATTATGATGAAAAGATGCAGGAAGCAGTGACACTTTTTAAGGCTTTGGGAGTGACCGATTTTATCTTTGGAGATCTGATGGCTTCTGGACTTAAAGGTTATAGGGAATTTAAACTAAATCCAATGGGAATTACTGTCATTGAACCTCTTTGGGACAAATCTTCAGAAGAAATCATGAATGAGTTTTTAGACTCAGGTATTAAAACTAAAATTATAGTGACCCAAGATGGTAAATTAGATCAAAGTTATATTGGAAAAACCTTAGATCATCATCTGATAACCACATTTCCAAAGGATATTGATGTTTGTGGTGAACAGGGAGAATACCATACCTTAGCCTATGACGGCCCACTATTCAAATATCCCATCGATTTTTCGATTACAAAGGTTTTTGAAACTTCTTACGAATTTAAGCTCGAAGATGGAAGTATTCAAACTTGTGTTTATTGGAGTGCGGAATATAACTTGTAATTTAAAGTCCATAAAATCCAAATCGTATAAGTCTTCTTATGGTAATTATTATAGATCTCCTTTAATAAATTTGTTCAAACTTTTCTAAAATTTATATTTAAGTTTTAAGACTGGATTAAAGAGTCTAAAGAAAAAATAGAATCTGCCCTCTGTTTTAAAAAATCGCATTAAAACTTGATAAATAACTCCATTAAAATCCTTTCCTAAAAACGCATCTAATGGATATGCATTTATGCTTATCATTTTATTCATTCTTAGTTTAACTTCGGCAAAACTCATGGTTGATTTTAACATGCGTATCATCGAAAAAAACACAAGTGATTGCTGTCTTGCTTTAACGCGCACTATACAATCGGGATGCGCCTTATTGTTTTCCAAAGATTCTATTATCGGATTATAATTTAAAACAGCATGTTGAATGTCTCTAATAATTTTTAGATAATGGGTGGGCTCCAAATTGTTCATAGCACTTCCAGGAGTTTCTCTATATCTATGAGCATCTAATTGAAGATGGGCGATTTTCTTTGCTGCCAAGATCAGTTCGATGGAAAAGGCTGCATCTTCTAAATAACGACCTTCAACTAACCGCATCCCTGAGTTTTCTAAAAATTCTCGGTTTGTTAAAAACCACCAGACTTCATTTCTATAATTTACGTTCGCAATATATTCTTGGCCATTTACGATGGGTGAAAACACTTTATTACCGAATGACGCACTAAAATCCTTGCTTTCAAAAAGTGATTTGTCTTTTAGTGACGTATCCGAATATGATTTAGACATGAAGGTTAAAATATCCAAACTGTGCTGCTCGCTTGTTTCAACTAATGCCTTTAAACTATTGGGAAGAAGAAAATCATCGGGATCTATAAAATAGATATACTTTCCTTTGGCACAGTCCATACCATAATTTCTTGCACTCCCCGCTCCTCCATTCTCTTTATTAAAAATTTTAATATGCGTATTGCTCTCAGCGTAACTTTCTACAATTCTCAAACTACTGTCCGTAGATCCATCATTAACTATAATGATTTCATAATCAGGGTTTTCTAAGCCTTGATCAAGTATGCTCTCTAAGCATTTGGTTATGTATTTTTCAACATTATAAACAGGGATAATAACACTTAATTTCATGAATTATTTTTTAGTACATGACAAAAATATAATTGACTATAAATCAACAAAATAAAGCTCTATATATTTGCATAAAAGACTGATATTCATTATATTAAAAGACTATTACCACATAATTTTTCTAATGGAGAACACCAGTCTTAAATATAAAGATACAATGTTAATTTCGGTTTTACAAGGCCATTTTAAGGGAGAAATCAATTTGGCTAGGGTCAAGCTCATTTGTTTATTTATAACAGACTTATGCAAAATAAAGACAATTAATTATGACAGATTAGCCTCTGGATTCGATACAGGTGTAGACAAAAGTAGTTCTTACAGAAGAATACAGCGATTCATGAGGGAGTTCGATTTCTCTATGAAAATAGTTTCATCATTAATCTACATTCTATTGCCCATAAAAAACAATTTGGTTTTGGTGCTAGATAGAACAAATTGGAAGTTCGGCAGAAAAAATATCAATATTTTAATGTTGGGAATTAGCTATGAAAATGTTGCATTTCCCTTGATGTTTAAAATGTTGGATAAGCGAGGAAACTCTGATACGCAAGAACGAATTGATTTGGTCAAACAGTATATAGAATGATTTGGAAAACAAAGCATCGATTGTTTGCCGGCTGATAGAGAGTTTGTGGGGGATAGATGGTTGGAGTTTTTGAATGAGAACAATATTAGATATTACATTAGGATCAGGAACAATTTCAAAATTCATTCCTATCAAAAACAAAAAGAGATTAAAGCCTTTTGGTTGTTAAATAATTTTAAAGTCGGTGAATTTTATCATTATCCAAAAATAGTGTCACTTCATGGTCAGAAATGTTATCTATCTGGCAGTAAAATTTTTAACAGAGATGGTAAAATGGAATTCTTAATCCTTGTCTCATTCAACAAACCAGAACAGGCAATAGTATATTACCGCCAGAGATGGCAAATAGAAACTCTTTTTAGAGGATTGAAAAGCAGTGGCTTTAATATAGAAGACACCCATGTGACAGGTTTAGACAGATTGGAAAAACTCTTTTTGTTAACAATAATTGCTTTTGTATGGTGATACAAAATCGGTGGCTTTATAGATCAGAACATAAAAAAAATAACAATAAAAAAACATGGGCGAAGAGCTGTGAGCATATTCAAATACGGATTAGATTGTTTATCGAAGTTCCTTTTTACAGGGAATAAGCCATTAGAATACAGTCTCTTTAGTTTTTTTGTCATGTACGTAAGAATTATTTAAACATTTACTTTTATGGGGTTGGAGTAGTTCTGTAATTTTAAAAACTGTATTAAATGTTGAAAGTAAGTAAACACACCATAATACTTATATTTTTACAGTTATTCGATAATCTGCTTCAATGAATACAAAAATCATTTGTTTTATGGATTGGTGAGTATTTTAGTATTTATCTCATTCTTATAAAACCAATGCGTATGGACGCGCAATTTACGATTCTCCTTAAAGGAATATTTATATTATCTCAATTAGGATTTGCCTAAAATAAAAGTTATCAAAAGTATTTTTAAATAGGAATTTAGCACTGTTAGTTTCATAAGCTTTTACCTTTTTACGGATGGCATTTGAGATCGTAAGTCGAAAATTTCCATAACGCTTAACTTCCAAATTATACTAAAATCTTAATTAATTTCATGTGCTTCAGTTTGGTATAAGGTTAACAAGATAACTTGTTAAAAAATCTTACCATTTGTTTAATACTGCATTGTTTTAATCATATCTTTGAAAAAAATTAATAAACTTATGACTACATCCGATCAAATTAAGGATCTTGTAGAGCGCCTCGGGGCGTTGAGGAGGTATCTTTGACGTTGATGCCAAAACTATCGAGATAACTAACGAAGAAGAAAAAACCTTCGACCCAAATTTCTGGAATGATTCCAAAGCTGCTGAGCTTGTCATGCAATCATTACAAGAGAAAAAACATTGGGTTGCCGATTACGAGACCGCGAAATCTTTAATTGAAGATCTCGAGGTATTCTACGAATTCTCTAAGGACGATGAAATTTCTACCGAAGAATTAGAAGCGCATTTAGAAAAAACCGTCGCGCATATTGAGAAGCTTGAGTTTAAAAACATGCTTTCTGACGAAGGCGACAGCTTGAGTGCCGTACTTCAAATTACTTCTGGCGCTGGTGGTACCGAATCCTGCGATTGGGCAAGTATGCTCATGCGCATGTACCTTATGTATGCAGAACACAACGGTTTTAAAGTAAAAGAACTCAACTTTCAGGAAGGTGACGTTGCGGGCATCAAAACAGTGACTTTAGAAATTGATGGTGCTTTTGCCTTTGGTTGGTTAAAAGGTGAAAACGGTGTCCATAGACTGGTTCGCATCTCCCCTTTTGACAGTAATGCCAAACGTCACACAAGTTTTGCATCTGTGTATGTGTATCCACTTGTTGACGATAGTATTGAAATAGATATTAATCCAGCTGATATTGAAATCACTACTTCCCGCTCAGGCGGCGCAGGCGGACAGAATGTCAATAAGGTAGAAACGAAAGTACAACTGGTCCATAAACCTACAGGGATTCAAATTTCATGTTCAGAGACCCGTTCCCAACACGATAACAGATCTCGAGCCATGCAAATGCTAAAATCTCAGTTATACGAGATAGAGCTTCAAAAGCAATTAGCGCAAAGGGAAGATATTGAATCGGGCAAGATGAAAATCGAATGGGGAAGCCAAATCCGTAATTACGTGATGCACCCCTATAAATTGGTCAAGGATGTTAGGACTGGGCACGAAACAGGAAATGTTGACGATGTCATGGATGGTCATATTGACGAATTCCTTAAGTCCTACTTGATGATGATGGGACAAAAGGATGACAATCCGAATGAACTTTAAAAATTTGCTTTGGACTGATTCAAATCTTAATTAAAAGTGATTTCTGCTTGAAGTTTTTATATTGAGGAAGAATTGAAAACGGCGCTGAATTAATTAAATCTACCTGAATTTTCTTCAGTAGTGCTGGATTAACTAAAGTGAGCTGTTGATTTTCTTCAAAAATTGACTCCACTTGGTCGATATAAATGCGGTCGTATCGTTCACGATTAATTTTAAAATAGTCGTACTCATTAATGTCGACACTAGAAAAGTAATCTGCAAACTTAATATTGTCTCCTCCAATATGATCTTTAGAAAGCCAAAACCATAACGAGGGAATACCATAGGCATGACCTATTACGATGCCATGCAAGGAACTCGAAATTATTTTTTCACACGAATGCACTTCTTCAATAATTTTCTCTATATCATCTAAAAGATTGATAATTAGTATTTTATCCCAATTTAAATTTTTATGTATTTCATCATAATGTAGAAAATGTGGAATTATGCCCAAAGAATATTTCTTCTTTGATTCTGGTTTGTAGATCAATGGTGTCAACAGCGCTGGATCTCCAATAGCTTCTGGAACATTATAACCCAATTCTTTAAGCCTTAATTGGCTATACTTGCCACGAACTGCATAAAAATTAGCATTGGTAATGTGGCTATCTCTATTCATTATTCCTGAACCCCAAATATCAGTATCAGGATTTGTGAACCAATCTATTACACTTCCTATGGTAATCAGAAGATTGGTTTTTTTGTCTGTTATATATTGAATATTATAGTACAATTCTTTTACCGATAACTTCCTATTGTAAATTGCCCTTAAATACGTTAAAACTGAAATTTTATTAAAACCTTTATGAAGTAGCGAGGTATACATTATTTCTTGACCAGACATTTTCCCTACAATATAAGGGCCTAACACATCACCAAAGTTCTTTTTGCCAAAAGGAACCTTATGCCAAAACATATTAATTTTTTCGACTTTTACTGATTTCATAGTGATTTTACCTTTGGAGCAGGAATTTAATTTCTTGATAACTTTCAACAATCTGCTGGTTTTGCAGATATATAATTTTGATAGCTATACTTAAATTATAAAAGGGGCAAATATAGCAAACTTAGTCTGTTCTGGTAATTCGATTATCATTTGATTCTTGTCCAATTTATTAATTAACTAATTTGGAGTTGTAATGTAATTTCTACTTGGTCATTTACATTAAGCTCATAAGATTTTTGGCAAATCAATAAAAAGTACGGAATTTTGAAAAAATGGAAAAAGGGCGCTTATCTTTTATATAACCGGCATTTTTCTGATGTAGAAAATAAAAAAGGAAATTTACAATAGTGAAATTTGCCGCACTTTATTCTTTATAGAACCCTAATATTTCTAAACTTAACAAATGAAAAAAATAGATACCATAATTTTCGATCTCGGAGGCGTTTTAATTGATTGGAACCCAGAATACGTTTATTTAGAAGTATTTAAAGGTGATCGAGAAAAGATGCAATGGTTTTTTGATAATGTCTGTACGCACGACTGGAATGAAAATCAAGATGCCGGTTATCCATTAAGCAAAGCAACTGAAGAACGTGTCGCGCTTTTCCCTGAACATGAAGAACACATCAGAATGTTTTATGGCCGTTGGGAAGAAATGTTGGGAAAGGCTATCGAAGGAACCGTTGAAATCTTAAAAAAACTTATAGAAAGCAAACAATTTAAAGTGGTTGCACTTACCAACTGGAGTCACGAAACCTTTCCAATAGCACTCGAGACCTTTGATTTTTTACATTGGTTTGAAGGGATATTAGTTTCGGGAGAAGAAAAAACTCGGAAACCCTTTAAAGACATTTATGAATTAACTTTGGATCGTTTCAATATTGAGGCCGAAAAATCCGTTTTCATAGATGATAATCTTCGAAATATCAATGCAGCCAAGGAATTAGGAATTAACACCATTCATTTTAAAAATCCTGAACAGTTAAAAACGCAATTATCAGCATTCGACATTACTATCTAAACTGTCGCAATCAAACATAAACATCGTTAAAGCCATTGTGTGCTTTAAAGATGGATATTCTTGTAAAATAAGACCAAATTGATTTCAATCTACTATAATCCTAGATGCAGCAAATCTAGAGAGAGCTTGTTCATTCTAGAAACTGAAAAAGCAAATTTCCAAGTCATCAAGTATATGGACGACTTGCTAAGTGTTGAAATCTTCAAGAAATCATTCAACTCTTAAAAATTAAACCTATTGAATTAGTAAGAACCAATGTATCCATTTGGAAAGAGAATTACAATAATTGTGATCTTTCCGATAATGACATTATTCTGGCTATGGCAAAGCATCCACAACTAATTGAACGGCCCATAGTTATTGATAAAAACAAAGCCGTAATAGGCCGTTCTCCTCAGAAAATCCAAGGTATTCTATAGGGGATTCTTTAACACAACTTTAACCAAACCCCATTAAACCAAATTCTATTTTTGCACTCTTATTAACTAAACCACTCAATTATGGTTGCAAAAATAGTCAGGTTGTCTCTTTTGATGCTTTTTTTAAGCATTGGTACTTCTTATGCCCAAACCGATGCGGCTATGGAAAAAGAACGCGAAAAATACGTTCAAAAACAATTTAAAGAATATAACGATCGTGTCGATACCTACATAAATTTATTGAATATAGACGATTTCAAGGGTGCAATCCTCAAACAGAAAATTGAAGACTTCTATCGAAAGCGGAATCAAATTATGATGACTGAAGTATCGGAATATGAAAAGGAACCGTTGGTGGAACAATTAAAAGTCATTCATTTCTCTGACGTTGAAGAACTCTACACGGAAGAAACCATCAATTCTGTTCAACGATTTTTAGCTGATAATAAAAACGAAATTAAAAAATTACAAAAGACCAAAAAACAAGACAAATAATTAAACAAATGAAACTAATTCCCTACGTATTTACCTTACTTTTTCTATTATCCTCAAACTTTATTTCCGCTCAAGACGAGGTCAGTATCACAGGTGTTGTGATGGACAAAGATGTCAGTCTACCGCTTGAATATGCAACCATCGCATTTTTCAGTAAAAAAGAAAATAAAATTGTTACTGGTGGCATTACTGATTTAAAAGGAAAGTTTGATATTAATGTCCCAAGAGGCACCTATGATATCTCGATTGAATATATTTCTTATGGTACTATAACTATTCCGAATAAAACCTTACTCCAAAATACTGATCTAGGCGTATTGGGCATCGCTATTGACGCTGAATCTCTAGGTGAAGTATCCATTATTGCCGAAAGAACTACTGTGGAGATTAAGTTGGATAAAAAAATATATACCGTTGGTTCAGATTTGACCGTTAGAGGTGGTACAGTCAGTGACGTTTTAGATAATATCCCATCAGTTTCAGTCGATGTTGAAGGTAATGTCTCCTTAAGAGGAAATGATAACGTTACCGTTTTAATTAACGGAAAACCTTCAGGTTTGGTTGGTCTTAACTCAACAGATGCATTGCGTCAACTTCCTGCTGAATCCATTGAGCGCGTTGAAGTTATTACCTCGCCATCCGCGCGTTACGATGCAGAAGGAACAGCTGGTATTTTAAACATCATTTTAAAAAGAAGTAAACTTCAAGGTTTCAATGGTGCTATAACTGCAAATGGAGGATACCCTGCAACCGCTGGTCTTTCGGGAAATATCAATTACAGAACTGGAGATTTCAATTTTTTCAATACAACGAGCTATAACTATAGAGAATCGCCAGGGAAAACTTCGACCGAAACTCAATACTTCAATATTAGACGTGATGAGAATGGCGACATTATTGAAGATAAGCCGGATACATTCCTGTTTGAAAATCAAAAATCCAATAGAGAAAGTAATAACTTTACTACCAACGTGGGCGTCGAATGGTATATCAATAACACTGCTTCTTTAACCACATCTTTAGTATTCAGAAATAGTGATAGCGATAATAATTCTACAAACATCAGTAAAGAGTATGACCTCAACAATAACTTAACATCACTTTCTAATCGTTTCAATCCTGAAGTCAGAGATGCGAAAACCATCCAATACTCGGTTAACTTTAACAAGCAATTTAATGACAATAGTCAGCATAAATTGACCTTCGATTTTCAATATGAAACCAGTGATGAAGACAATCGCTCTCCTATTTCTCAAGACGGTGCAGCGGTAGAACGTGTACAAACACTTCAAGACCAAAACAAGATTTTATTACAAGCAGATTACGTTCTTCCTATTGGCCAAGACAGTCAGTTCGAAGTAGGATATCGTGGTAATTTTAATGAAATGGATACCGATTATAGCTTGGAATTTTTTGAAAACGGCAATTATGAGTTGGATACAGATGTCAGTAATAATTTGATTTACCGAGATTACATTAATGCCGTTTACACTCAATTTGGTAGTAAGATCAATAATAAGTTCTCTTATTTATTGGGTCTTCGTATGGAAGGTTCGCGCGTTACCATTGACCAAATGACAAGTAATGATTTACGAAAAAAGGATTATATGGGCTTATTCCCTACTGTGAATTTAGGCTATGAGATTGATGAGAACCAAAGCTTGCAATTAGGCTATAACCGTCGTATCAGAAGACCACGTTCTTATTTCATCAATCCTTTCCCATCAAGAAGTAGCCCAACAAGTGTGTTTCAAGGAAATCCGGATATCGATCCAAGTTATTCAAACAAGATAGATTTAGGATTATTGAAGAAATTCAAAAAATTTACATTGAACTCCTCCATCTATTATGAAAGAGCTACTGATATTTTTAACTTTATTACTGAAGCTACAGGTGATTACTACATTAGAGATATCAACTTTACCATCAGTGAAAATGATCCCGATTTTGAAAATTTAACCTCTCAATACGAAAGCGTGAATCCTGTGGTAAGAAGAACGCCAATCAATTTGGCTACCAATGACAGATTCGGTTTTGAATTTACTTTATCATATCGGGCTTCAAAAGATTGGAACGTAAATGGTAACTTTAACTTGTTTCAGTCTAAAACAACAGGTGTTTACAAAGAAATAGATTACGGTGCAGAAAATTTAAGCTGGTTTGTACGTTTGAATAACAAATACACCTTACCTGGTAATATTGATTGGCAAACACGTGTGTTCTATATGGGACCTAGTGAAGATGCACAAAGCAAGAGAAAAGGTATGTTCTCCACAGACTTAGCCTTTAGTAAAGACATATTTAATGATAATGCGTCAATTGCATTTAACGTAAGTGATGTATTCAATACTAGAAAAAGATCGATGGAGTCCTTTACCCCTACTTTTAACAGTAATACTGAGATGCAATGGAGTGAACGCAGCTACAATTTATCATTTACCTACCGTTTTAACCAACAGAAGAAACAACAGCGTTCTATGGAACGTGGTAATGGTAATGGCGAAGATTTCGACTTTGAAGGATAAAAGACAATGTGCTTAAAGTTTAAAAGCTTCGAGCACAACTCCAAATAAAAAAAGCGGTTTCAAATTATGAAACCGCTTTTTTTATTTATTTATTTTTAGATTACTTTAATGTAACTGCTTCTTTCTTCGCTTTGCGTTCTGCTTTCATTTCTTTAAAACGTTCCATTGACGCGCCAAAGACCCAGTAAGGAATAACAAAAGTCATTAAAAAAATCATTAACCAAAAACCGATGGTCATAATGGATATAAACGCCAAAAATCCTAAATATTGATCAAATGTAAACATATCGCAAGTTCTTTATAATAATTATAGCAAATATAAGAGAAACGTTTTGTTTAAACAATACCAATTTTAAGATTTATTAACAAGGTTTTCAAGAACGAAGAGTTCTGCGAATGTCTATAGTCTTGGTTTTGATCCTCCTTTTCAATTACACAATAGGATGTAACTTTTTGTAACATATGATCGATGTCGAATTCATAAATATCACAGGCTGACATAAACTCTATTTGTTTAACATTTCTAGAAAATTCTGCTGTTCCTAAAATGACTACTTTATTTTGATTTTTCAATAAGATCCAAGTGTTTAAAATCTGTAGTGATGGAGGCGAAATAAATTACCGTTTTTTCACATTGAGATATGACTTCCTTCTTTTCCGGAACAATTAAAATTATTGATGACGCTCCATTCAATCTGTTCCGATAAATAAGGATAGGTTATCTAAAAGTTACCCGAAGAGAATGCTTCTGCTATTTGTTTTTGAGTTAATTGCATCCTTATAAATTCTTATTTAATTACCTATAGCACAATTTATCAATGAGCTTCAACATAGCTTTTGAAGTTATTGAGAATGGCCTGCCAACCTTCATTTTGGATATCCATTGCGTTATTTTGTTTAGCATCAAATGTGGTTGTCACTTTGGTATGCTCTCCAAGACTTTCAAACGTTGTTGTGGAAACTCTCCCGTCTAGCAATGTGTACGAAACTTTCTCTTGATCAACAACCGCGTTGTAAATGCCTTCAAAGTCAAAACCAGAACTTTCATCTTTGGCTTCCATTCGGTAGCAGAACTTTCCTCCCACCCTTAGGTCGTTTTCCGCTTTTGTACAATGCCAATCGTCGTTTGCAAAGTTCCATTGAGTAATATGATTTGGCTTTGTCCATAATCGCCATAATTTTTGTGGGTTTGCAGCAATCGTTGCTTCTACCGTTATTTTTTTTGTCTCCATACTTATCAATAATTATATTTATAATTTTTATTAAGACCCTAATTTACCCTTTTATTTAAATTTCTTCCATTTCCGCAATTCTAAATCTCACTAGTTTTTCAATCAATTCAATTGGCATTTAATCTCGCAAGGAAAACTGGACAGATCCTTTTCCTATTTTGTATTTTGATAATTCTTTCTGAAACGCTGTGTTTTCACTTGGCAATGCTTAAAAACAGATGTGGTTTTTAAAGGCTGCGAAATAGACAAACACTTTATTATCCTGTTGAAATGCTGGCATATTATAGCAAATGGCTTCTTCAGCTTTTATTGCTGTTTTTTGAATACAATTTCTTAATTGGGTCAATTTAATTGCGATATCTTCTGGAAATGCAGAAATATAATGGTCGATGTTTTTAAAGATGTGTCTTTTCATTTTTCAATGAAGGTTTAATATTTATAAGGAACGATGATGAGCCATGTTTCTTATAATAAGATGATTTGATTCGCCTATAAAATCTGTGATTATCTCGTCGCCTTTATAGTCATGTGTAAAAGCTCTGGCCAAACCATTTCCCAAAACATATTTTCAAATGCTTATATAATTTATAGCTTTTAAAGAACAACTTGAAGGGCTTTCTGTTGGTGCTGGAATTTATTATACAGGCCAAAGACTAACAAATGAATGGAGTTCAGGAGCAATAACGCATAAAGAAATTGTGCCAAATCAAGAACCTTTTTATGTCGATTCTTATACAAAAGCCAATATTCAAGTAGCTCATCAATGTCATAACTATTAGAATTATAGATTTTTACTAAATAAAGTTTATAATGAAATTGATTATAATGCATCCCGTACAACTTATATTAATCAGATAGATCCCCGCAATTTTGCGGGTGTGCTCAACTATAACTTCTAAACTAAAGTTTATAAAATTTCAAAAGCACAATCTTAAATGTTGGTGCTTTGTTTTGGTCTTATTTGGTTGGATGCAATCGTAATTTGTTGGGGGAATTAATAAGAAAACAAGAACAAATCCCCCGCAAAGGGCTAACTTTGTAAGTAAACTAATCATCGAAAAACATGGAATACAGAATTGAAAAAGATACTATGGGCGAGGTTAAAGTACCTGCCGATAAACTTTGGGGGGCACAAACAGAACGCTCCCGCAACAATTTCAAAATTGGTGCACCTGCCTCAATGCCTTTAGAAATTGTTTATGGTTTTGCCTATCTTAAAAAAGCAGCCGCATTTACTAATTGTGAATTAGGTGTTTTGCCGATTGAAAAACGTGACTTAATTGCTCAAGTTTGTGAAGAGATATTAGAAGGTAAACACGACGACCAATTTCCATTGGTAATTTGGCAAACAGGTTCTGGTACACAAAGTAACATGAACGTTAATGAAGTTATTGCCAACAGAGCACAACAATTGGCCGGTAATACCATTGGCGAAGGCGATCCTGTTATTGGAGCAAATGACGATGTCAATAAATCCCAGTCTTCAAACGATACGTTTCCAACAGGAATGCATATTGCCATTTACCAGAAGATAGTAGAAAACACAATTCGTGGCGTGATTCAATTACGAAATACACTTCACGGAAAAGCAACGGAATTCAAGAACGTTGTAAAAATAGGGAGAACCCACTTAATGGACGCTACTCCTATTACTCTTGGCCAGGAAATATCAGGATATGTAGCACAGCTGGATCATGGCTTAAAAGCTTTGGAAAACACGTTGCCGCACTTAAGCGAATTGGCACTTGGCGGAACTGCAGTAGGCACTGGTTTGAACACTCCTAAAGGATATAGCGAATTGGTCGCAAAATATATCGCGAAATTTACAGGTTTACCTTTTATTACTGCGCCCAACAAATTTGAAGCGCTTGCAGCACACGATGCTTTAGTTGGAACTCACGGAGCTTTAAAACAATTGGCAGTGAGTTTAAATAAGATAGCCAATGATATCCGTATGATGGCATCTGGTCCGAGAAGTGGCATTGGAGAAATCGTCATTCCTGCAAATGAACCTGGCAGCTCAATCATGCCCGGAAAGGTAAATCCAACGCAATGTGAAGCTTTAACCATGGTCTGCGCCCAAGTTATGGGTAATGATGTGGCGGTCACTGTCGGAGGGACTCAAGGACATTACGAATTGAATGTTTTCAAGCCGATGATGGCAGCAAACTTATTGCAATCTGCTCAATTATTAGGAGATGCTTGTAGAAGTTTTGATGAACATTGTGCACAAGGTATTGAACCCAACTATGACGTTATCAAACATTTGCTGAATAATTCTTTGATGTTGGTTACTGCTTTAAATACAAAAATTGGTTATTATAAAGCGGCCGAAATTGCTAACACCGCACATAAAAATGGTACGACTTTAAAAGAAGAAGCTGTCAATTTAGGCTATGTAACCGCTGAAGATTATGACGAATGGGTAAAACCGGAAAATATGGTGGGCGAACTTGATTAACTGATTTGATATCGATTTAAAAACAGAAAGCCCACGGGAATTTATAAAAAAGCAAGTTTATTTTAATAACTTGCTTTTTTTTATGCGTATTTCGCAACTTACTTAATATACAATACACACCTATGTCCATACTCATTATCAATATTAAAGAGCTGCTTCAAGTTAGAAATTCTAACGTAACGATAGTGAAGGGAGAAGATATGAAAATCCTTCCTACACTAAAAAACGCCTATCTCATCATCGAGCATGACACCATTGTTGAATATGGGCCAATGTCCGATTATATTGATTACGAAGCCGAGGAAGTCATAGATGCTCAAGGAAAAATGGTGCTACCAGCGTGGTGTGATTCCCATACGCATCTTGTGTATGCTGGAGATCGATCGCAAGAATTTGTAGATCGCATCAATGGTCTATCTTATGAAGAAATCGCTCAACGTGGTGGTGGCATATTGAATTCAGCTGAAGTGCTACAAAACACTTCTGAAGAGGAACTCTATCAACAATCCTTAAAGCGATTGAATACCGTTATAAAGTTGGGTACTGGCGCCATAGAGATAAAATCAGGCTACGGTTTATCTGTGGAAGCCGAATTAAAAATGCTCCGCGTTATTAAACGCTTAAAAAAAGAGTCTTTGGCACTTATTAAAACGACCTTACTCGCAGCTCATGCTGTTCCTAAAGAATATAAAGATCACAAAGAAAAATATGTAGACCTAGTGATTTCTGAAATGATTCCTCAAGTAGGTCAAGCTAAACTCGCTGACTATATTGATGTCTTTTGCGAAAAAGGCTATTTTGACTTAGACGACACAGAGCGCATATTACTAGCTGGTGCAAAGTATGGTCTTATTCCCAAAATTCACGTCAACCAATTTAATGCATTTGGTGGCGTAGCCCTCGCAGTAAAGTATAAGGCGCTTTCCGTAGACCATCTTGAAGAGTTGACACAAGATGACATCGCGGCTCTAAAAGACAGCAAGACGATACCTGTAGCACTACCCTCCTGTTCTTACTTTATTAGCATTCCGTATACACCGGCGCGCCAAATTATTGATGCTGGATTACCGTTGGCAATTGCATCGGATTATAATCCTGGGACGACACCAAGTGGCAACATGAATTTCGTTGTGAGTACCGCCTGTATCAAATTACGAATGACACCCGAAGAGGCAATTAATGCCGCTACCATAAATGGCGCATATGCCATGGGGATCTCCAATCAATACGGAAGTATTTGCAGGGGCAAAAAAGCTAATTTGATCATCACTAAAGAAATCGAGAGTTATAATAATTTGCCTTATGCCTTTGGTGATAATCTCATTGATTCCGTTATCATTAATGGAAAGATCTTAGATTAAAGATTTTGGAGTGAGCGTTGAGAACTTTATATTTCAATGATTACAAAACATAAAAAAACCCGAAAGTCAGTTGGCTTTCGGGTTTCCTTTTTAAATATACTTTTATTATTCTAAAGTGAATTCGGTTGTTGAAACCAATTCTTTCTTGTTGAAGATATTGACAACATAACGACCTTTGTCAAATTGGCCTTTTGGAGAAACAAATTCACAAATATTAAGATTTCTGTTTTCGTAGTTAAACTTGCTGATGATACTGTAGTTCAACACAGTTTCGCCAAATTGAATTTGCTCATTAGCACCCAGAACATTATCTCTTGGATCCAATACTTGGACATACAATTCTTTATCACCAGCTCCTACCAACGTGTTTTTTGCCACGGTATAGCAAATTCTGATTTTATCGCTACGACGTGCTCGTTCTGTTGGAATTAACTTTCCTGAATTTCTTTCAATTACTCCAAATGCTTTCAATCCTACAGCCTGTAATACTGCAGCACCTTCAACCACTGATGCCAATTCCGTATTTTGAACCAACAACGAATCGGTAAACATCGTACGTTCTGCCAATCTTACATTAGTACTGTCCAATGACGTCGATAATAACGCGTTTTGGATTTTCAATTTATCATTTTCAGTCAAAAGAACATTCATTTCTTCTTGAAGAGATAAATATTTCTTTCGATAGCTCATTAAGCTGTTGATACTATTTTGAGAAATTTTCAAGGAATCCATCAACCCTGTAATTCTGGTTCTAGCCTCTATTAAATCTTGATTCGCTACTTTGTTCTCTCCGATGGCAATATCATATTGTTTTGCCATATTATTTAAATCACTCATTACCAATTGCTTCTCCTTAGTCAAAGTCGCTTCATTGGTCTTTTTTTCATTATATAATTTTGAAGTATAAAAACCCGTTCCAATAAACAAGGCTAATAAAATCCCCAATGCAATCTTTAATCCGGTATTGTTGTTACTTTTTGTGCTCTCCATAAGTTTTTTTTTAGTTGTTGATACTTAATTAACGCTGGTTTAAAATTATTTAATTGTTAGGAAATAAATAATGATGTACTTTTAATTCTTCAAATGTAAAATTAAATTCCCAAAATGGACAAACTTGTTCTATTTAAAACACGCGATTTAGATACGTTATTAAAAAAAAGAGCCAATGAATCTAAATTTGGCGAACATATCCAATTACTTTCTGAATCTATCAATATATACGAATCTCTTGTTAATTTGGACGTTGATTACGTTATTATAGGGATTCCGGAGGATGTGGGTGTATTCGCAAACTATGGCAATAGAGGCACAGCAAAAGCTTGGAAGGCAACTTTAAAGGTTTTGTTGAACATACAGAGTAACGCGTTTACTAACCCAAATAAAGTACTCATACTAGGCCATTTAGATTTCTCTAAAGAAATGGAAAAGATTGATACTTATGATGCATCCGATAAAAAGCACATTGAAAAAGCTCGAAAATTAACTGAAAAAATCGATAAACATGTGACTGATTTGATTTATCACATTGTGCGTTCAGGAAAAAAACCAATTGTTATCGGTGGCGGTCATAACAATGCTTACGGTAATTTAAAAGGGACGTCGTTAGCTTTTAAAAAACCGATAAACGCGGTCAACTTTGATGCACATTCTGATTTTAGAAGGGAAGAAGGCCGACATAGTGGCAATGGCTTTAGTTATGCTTATTCTGAAGGTTTTCTGAAAAAATATTTTATTTTCGGTTTGCATGAAAATTACACTTCCGATCTCATTTTTAAAACTTTGAATAAATTTAAAGCACTGCAGTACAACACTTTTGAAGCATTAATTATTAGAAAGGATAAAAAATTTAAAGCTGAATTGCAAAGGGCTGCTAAACATGTTGCAGACAAACCATTTGGCATTGAGGTAGATTGTGATGCCATTACATATATCCCCAGTAGCGCTATGACTCCAAGTGGATTTAGCGTGAAAAAGGCCAGAGCTTTTGTAAGTTATTTTGGACAACAGCGTACTGCTGCCTATTTACATATTTGTGAAGCCGCCCCCACCCCAGAAACTGAAACTATTGTAGGGAAACTCATTACTTATTTAATTACTGACTTCATGAGAGCTAATCAAATTAATAATGATACCGAATAGACAATACAAGATCGATTTATGGTTATTTATAGCAAGTATCACTGTTTTGCTATATTATTTAATTATGAACCTAATGTTGGTTAAAAACTGTAGCAATGAATCTTTTAGATCACTCATGGATTGGATCACGATTCCTATTTCTATCTTGGGTGCCATAATTCCGTTAATTGTCATTTTTCGATTTATTTCGAAAAAAACAGAAAGTAGCAGTTTGGCCATTCTCAGCTTACTTTTCGCATTATCAACCGCCGTTTTAATTGGTTATACAACCTTAATTTAATGATTACAATAGTTCCTTTTGAAAATATTTACGCCAAGGATTTTTACACCCTCAATGTTGAATGGTTACAAACCTATTTTTATGTAGAGCCTTTTGACGAAGAAGTGTTGAGCAAGCCCAAACAGTACATCATTGATAAGGGTGGTCATATTTTTTATGCGAAATTTGACGGCCAAGTTATTGGAACCGTGGCCTTAATGCCCACTGCAGATCCTAAGGTTTTTGAACTGACCAAAATGGCAGTTTCTCCAAAACATAGAGGATTTAAAACCGGTCAGAAACTGATACAGTATTGCATAGATTTTGCGAAATCAAATAATTACAATTCGCTCATACTCTACTCCAATACAAAACTAGAAAATGCCATATATATTTATAGAAAGTATGGTTTTATTGAAATTCCCGTTGAGGAAAATTCACCCTATAAACGGAGTGATATTAAGATGGTTCTTGAATTCTAACTCTGATCAAGAATTTCTAGAATATTTAGAATCTATTTTAGGAAAACTACCTAGAGAAATTCCCATCACTAAACTGATATTACAAAACAAAGCGTCGTTAATTTGTCATGTCGAACGCAGTGAAAGATCACATATTGAGATTAACTGAAGCATGATTATGGGATTCTTCCTTCGTCGGAATGACAAGAACAGAACGTCGAAATTACAAAGCGAAGGGTCGTCATCACAATAAACAAAAGTCAGAATAGCAAAATAAACACTAACTCAATTCCAACCCGATTTTAAGGAATCAATCTGCCGTTGAAGTTGGTCTATTTCGTCAGCATTAACATTTACTTTAGGAATGGACTGAATCGAATCCATTTCTTTTTGCATCATATCTAAGTCCGTTGGTGTTTTAACTTCGTCATAATAATAACCAATGCCTTCACTGGCTCTCCAAGCTTCATTTAACTGATCATAAACCGTTTTATCCCATTGACTTGGATGTTTGACATCAATCCAGATGACATTGCGATATTCGCTATCAATAAGAGCTAAATCGGGCGTTGCGGAGCCATCAAATTGCTTAGAATCCTCCTTTACGGCGGAAACGGTACCTAAGAAAAACATGCGTCTTCGGCCTGCAATATCTTTGATATAAGGTCTGAACTCTACTGGTTTATTGACAGACCAATCCACTTCCTTACGCGACTCGATGATTTTTAAAGGCATTGCTGAAACACCGGCATAACCTTGTTTTTTTGCAGCATGGTCATAATAATATAATCTGTTGGTGCCATCAGCAGGAACAAAAACGCTGTAGGTCAAACTAGTGCGCTCTTCTCCAATAGGTTCTAAACCGAACCAATGGTATAAACCATCATATGCTTTAGATTCGACACCATTAAAATCAAAATCCGTTACAAATGGTTGTTCATTTTGATCATCTGGCATATCGGGGATTTTTACTGCAGTTTGCATTTTCCAAGGTAATGGATCTGTAAATCCTCCCAAGAACTTTAAAGACTCTGCCTGTAAACGAGACACTGTTTCTGACAATGTATTTTGTTTGGTCAGAAACGGATGGTTTTTCATTTCCTCAGGGCTAATGTAAGTTCCTTTTCCAATCAAGATACGTTCAACATAGTCATTGAAATCGTGCTTTCCGCTATCAATTACCATTACCCCTCCAAAAGTTGGATAAGGAAAAAAGAAGCCCTTCCATTTTATCAAACTCACCACTTCCACCCATTTTCCCGAATCATTTTTCATGTAAAACGTATCTCCTGGTTCCATGGTGAACAACTGAAAAATATTAAAACGTTGTACCACAGCATTGTATGTGTTTCTACTAAATTTCAAAGATTCACCAATAGAAAATGTTACAGGAATACGATTTTCACTTGAAAATCTTGGAAATGGCGACGTACTGGAAACTGAAAAAATCTCTTCAGTATTTTCGCTTATTTGCTGCATTGTATATTTTTCTGAAGGCTGAATGGCCATTGTCCATCTATTCTCACCATCAACTCTAACTAAATGCGGCAAAGAAACATCTTTTGTTTCTCCAACCGATTCATTTGCCATAGAATAGATATTTCTTAAAGGCTGTATCCGCTCGTTTTGTGTAAGCGGCAATTCGTTGATTTCAATTCTGTTCAAATGATTGAATACATTGTAAGTCTTCATATAATCATACATTTTAAAGTGCCCACCGACGAAGTAGAGCGCACCAAAAAATAAAATTAAAAGACCTAAAATAGCGATTCGACGCCCAATCCCAACCGAGTTTCTAAAGCTTCGCAATCCGAAAAACAAAACCAAAGCAATCACGAGAATTACAAAAATGTATTTTCTGATCCATAGTAAGAATGGTTGGTAATCGTCACGAAGAAAAAACAACAATACTATTAAAATCAAAACACCAATAATGGTTATTGTTTTTTGTCTACTTCCTCTATTCCAATATTTTTTTAACATAATAATATCTTTTTGGCCATGATAAACGAATGTTTTTATTAATGGATGTTGTTGGTTTTGTTCCTTGCAAATAAGTTACTGTAATCAATATTCAAAAATCGTTAATCAACAATCGTTAATCTTCAATCACATAAGTCCTTTATCTTTTAAACGCTCACGCGCACTTTTTTGATTTGGATCTTTAGGAATTATTTCCTCCGCTTCCTCCCTAACCTCAGGCTTTTTCGTTGAAATATCCCTAATAAAATCACGACTTTGATCAATAGCATCATCAAAATTTCGTTCCAAAGATTCACTATGCTTATCAATAACTTTTTCAGATTTTAATACGAATCCTCCAATATAGGTTCCCAAAAGAGTGCCCACAATACTAGACGTAAATACTGAAATTGTAGCAATATCAATGGGAATTAATAATCTCGCAATCAAAATTCCCACAAGAAAGATCATTGCAATAAATACTAGACGCAACAAGAACTTTTGCTGATACAGAAAACCTCTAGGATCATCGGGCGACATTTGAAGCCTTTTGGAATACATCATTTTATTAAAAAAACGATACAGTCCGTTACCTGTAGATTCTCTCCAATACAGAAGAATTCCGAATAAAATTGAGCCGACGAAAACGATAATTTCTAATGTCATAATAAAAAAAGTTTGAAGTTGGAAGCTTGAAGCTTGACCTAGCCGATTATTAATTTTACTTCTATTTGAATAATAAATTTACTTGCTATTTATCCTGTTCCTGAATGCAATGGTCATATTCATTAAATCAAAACATGCTTTATAAAATTTAAGAAATCTTACTTCTGTGACATAAGTTCTTCTTTTCGCTTTGTGCAAACACGTTACCACTTCGGCAGTTGATCGGATTGCATAACCTAAGAACTTTCTATATTCAGCATCAGATTGCAAAATGGAACCTTCTGAAATATTCAATGCAATAGAATCTGACGCTCTTCTAACTTGAGAAGATAGATTATACAACTCTTCTTTTGGAAACTTATATGCCAAAGCATTCATCTCCTCACCCAAGTCCATAGCTTTCTGCCAAATTTTTAAATATTCAAATTTGAATTTCATGATAAATCAGTTTGAAGTTGGAAGCATGCAGCACTAAGCTTGACACTTGCTCTTGATTAATATTATTTCTATTAACGTAATGACTTATTAATTATTTATGAATAAATATTAAACTACGTTCTTCTAACTTCATACTTCCTCCTTACCTAACATTCATAATATAAAGATATAAAACTTCTTGCTTCGTGTTTCAATCTTCTAACTCCATCTCTTCATGCTTCACGCTTCGTACTTCTAGCTTCTCCCTATATATTGTTACGGATCGTTTCAATTACCCAATCTTTAAGAGATTCATCCCAATGCGTATAATTTTTATAAAACTGCTCCTTGTCATACCAAAACAAGTACAAAACATCCAAAGAAGAAATATTTACTAACATTTTCCAAATCAAATCTTGATGTTTTACATCTAAAGACGAATGTGGTTGCTGTAGGGCTTCAAATAATTTGACATCTATAATATCAGCTAATTTGTATTGATTACTAATTTCCATCTTTTCGAGATATATCTCGACACTCATCACTTTTTTACGGTCTTCAATTGCCATTTTATTTAAATAGCCTTTGAACAACACTTTGTCATCCAAAATGTCCTTTATAGGATTCTGCGTGTCTTTCAGAAATTCAGAAAACATGAATTTCTTGACGCGCTCATAACGTGGCGTCTTGACTACGTTCTCTAAATCATACTCTATGATCAAATGATCTCTCAGCTTATCCAGCATTTCCGGTTGCGAGATGTGATAGATCAAAACGTCGTGAGACGTATCTTTAATTGCTTCCTTGTGCCATTTTTCATCCTCGAAAACAACTATTGGGGTAATAAAATCGCGCAAAACATACACACCTCCAAAAGCACTGGTATAAAACGAATCTGTTGAAAAATAAAGCTCACTGAGCTCTAAATTTCGATGTCTTAAATCGCCATAAATTTTTGCCGAGTTCAACAATTGTTGCTGGAGATGTTCATCAATAAAATTATTGCCCTGTTTAAAACTATCAATTAACTGAAACTGTTTTTTTTGTTCCTTGTCAAGATTGTTTATCAGTCTAAATCTTATGGAAATATCTTTATATTTTAAAACATCCAACGGCTCATAAAAAGCATCTATATATTGGTCAAAATCTATGCAAATGGCACAGTCTCTCGTAATGTCATTAATTTTTCCTTCATACGTTTTAAAAATGTGCTGCATCATGTCCCTATCAAACGTATGAAAAGGAGCATAAACAGGTTTTCCTTTTTGCAAGGGCGTAATGATGATCCCATTAGGGTTGGATTCTCCATTATTGAGGTAATGGATTTCCTTTTTTTCTTCAGCAATTTCAGGGCTCCAACCTATTCCGTCTATAGAGAAACTTGTAAGCTTTGTTTCAACTAATCCCAAAGTCTTTAGGCATTGGTTGTATCGCTCTACCAGTTTTCCGCTAATTGGGATGAGTTCGTCTCTAAATAAATGTGCTGCTTTTAGTTTTTCCATTTAAACACCAATTTCATGAAACTCTAATTATTATTTAAGGAAACTATCCATCCTTTTTCAAATTTTTAATCAACTTTATATTTGCATCTATAGGTGCAATGGAAACTTCTTCTTTACCTTTTGTGATAAAAAACACATATAAGCTATTCTTGCTTGGCATTCTTATTTCTTGCTCTTCTCCATCTTTAAAAACTAAAAGATGCGTCAATTTTATATCGTCATTCTGGATTTTTCCATGGGTTTTGTTCCCTCGAGCTATTCCCAAACCAAAGACCATCTAAAAGATATAAAAGCAATGAGAATTAGAGGTCCGTTTTTACGACTGAGCCTTGCCTTCCATTTTTCTAATTTCAGTTTATCTTTGCCTTCTTGTTTTTTTTTTAGTTCCTAATCAAGCATAAAATCTGGGAATTAATTCCAAATACGCATAGCCTAAAATTGTCACAAACACAACCGCAAGACTTATATAGGTATACCTAGAATAACTGCTATTGGACGAATCAAAACATCTAAAATTGACGAATAATCCAAAATATTCACACCTAGAAACTTATAGTAAATAGTTTCTTGGACCACGCCAAGAACTAAAATAAACAAATAACCAATTGAAAGATAATCCTGCAGTACAAGAACTTTATTGGTATTTTCTGATGTTATTATCTCGGTTTCTTTCATTATAAATAAATAGTTTCCTTATAACAATTTATGAATCTGAGCATACTGTAGGAGCATGATTGTTTTGGCATCTTGGATTTCTCCCGATTGCATCATATTCATAGCGTTTGAAAACGTTACTTCCATTACTTCTATTTCCTCATGTTCACTAGCAACACCTCCACCTTCATTGATTCTCATCGCATCAGAATAATGAGCAACAAATAAATACATTTTTTCAGTCAAGGCTCCGGGCGACATATAGGCCTCCATAACCTTTTTGACTTCTTTTATTTTATAGCCTACTTCTTCTTCCACTTCTCTAATGATGGTCGATTCAGCCGATTCATTATTATCAATGGCTCCGGCGCAAACTTCAATCGACATCGCCTCGTTTTTGCTAGTTTCGTAAATAGGCATCCGAAATTGTTTCGTCAAAATGACAGTGCCTTTTTCAATATTGTATAACAAAACTCCCGTACCATGACCGCGATCATAGCTTTCTCTTGATACACGTTTCCATGTACCATCCTTAAATTTAAAATCATAATCAATCTCCAACAAGGTTGCCCAAGCTTTGGAAAGGGTTTTATGAACTAGGTTTTTTACGTTTTCTGACATTTTAATTTGTTTTGATCAGGTCTCCTTTTCTTATTCATACTTCACTAAGATATTTATAGAAATTTTTCTTTGTTCTGCCATTTGATATAGCGTCTAATCTCTACAAGCTACCCTCTAATTCTTTTTCAACTTTCAAACTTCCTCCGTGCTTCCAATTCTATATTCAGTTGATTAACTCTTAAATCGACTTGGCGTTTGAAATCGGTATCCGCAATAGTGGCCACATTATCTAAATAGCGCACGACCTCCTGACGTCTTATTTCAGAAAAATTGAGGCCTTTCATATTGGCACGCATCAATTCTTGAAGCATATGGAATTTAGTATCATAAGTCTGTTTAAAATAAACTTCTGGATTATCAAACCAGGTTGACTCTAAATCAAAATCGGTTAAACGCAACGAAACGGCTGATTGGATATTCCGAACATCCCTTGATGAAAAGTATGGAAATACGCGTTGCATTTCTTTATACAAATTGGCATAAAACTGATGTTCGTTAGTTTTAAACTGTTTTACAACTTGATCATAAACAGCATGTACACGTTCTTCTGTTGGCTTATCAACCGATTTCAGAATCTCTCCCATGTTCCTTGCCACACCTTGATCTTGAAGATAATTATATTGATCAGGATCTTTCATATTTATGAATTCTGGCATCGTGCGTTGCAACTTATTCCACCATAAATAATCTTGATCTAAAAAGTCATGTTCTGTTCGCGCACCATCAATTTTGAAGCGACCTTGAACACGGGAAATCACGGCTTTATCTAACATTTCCGGCAAATTGGTAAACAGTCCAATGGCGCTATTACCATAATTTACGGCATAAGCACCTTCGGTATATCTTAAAAACACACCAATGACTTCTTTCACACCTGCAGAAACACCTTGAGCGGTTCGCTCCTGAAGGTTATTTTCAGCATCATCAATTGGCGCAAAAATCAATTTTGACGGATCTTGCATGGGTTTCATCCATTCCACCATTTTCTCCGCAGAACCTCCTTGAAAAGTGGAAATCAAAGTGTCAGGCATAGGATGGAATAAAAAAGGAATGTCCAAATGATCACAATGTTCCTTTAATCTTGTGGCGATGGCTGCAATGAGCATACTTTTTCCCGTCCCCGGGATACCGTAGCCCATAAAGACCGGCATAAATCCGCCTAGTTCCTGAAACGGATTCTTTTTTGCGGTAAAATCATAACTCAACATGCGCTCGGTTAAGCGCCGTGCAAAGTGCTTAGCGTCTTTATTACCGACAATTTGCTCAAATTTAATTTTGTTGAACTCAATACTTTTCGCTGCACCGGCAAAAACATTGTTCCACCCAGAGATTGCAAAATCAGACTGTTCTAATTTATAAGTGCGATCCAAAATCGTATCCTGATATTCCAAAGTAGATTTTCGCATCTGGATTTCATCAATCAGCGCTTCAAAGAAAACCACTGTAAAATCGGCCACATCTTTATCACTTTTGATAATATCAGGATGTCCCAAATACTTGTCATAATAAAATAAGATGCAAGCAACTCCCTTTAAAGGAGTTAACAATGAAACTTCAGGAATACCAGCAAATTTCTGTTTCATGACGCTCAAATCATCCGATGCATACGGTTTCAGATTATGCAAAATGTTATAGGCAGCAGCAAACAGCATGAATGCGGTGGCCATGTGCATTTTGCTTTCATATTCTCTTTTACCTTGGCTATCCAAGGAAACTTTGCGTTCATTTAGACTTGACAATCCTGAGGCTTTATAATAACTATCCCTGATCCAGACACCCAAGGTCAAACCTTCTTGAACGGCATATAAAGTTTGGTTGAGTAGCACAGGAATAGCAATAGAATCTGGAAGTAATCGTTTTTTCAATTCCAAAA
>JBBSRC010000036.1:0-37008 GCA_038243395.1 Flavobacteriales bacterium
TATTTGTAGTTTTGCACCTTGAAATTTTACCTCAAGGTGAGGATGTGTTACTGGGAAGTTTAGGTTAAGTAAGTCGATTCGCTTCTGTTGTAACACCAAAGAACATAATCGAATAACTTATTAAATCGAATGAACACATTCCAAGATTTAGGTCTCAATGATGACCTATTACGGGCAATTACTGACATGGGTTTTACAACCCCAAGTGATGTCCAAGCAAAAGCAATTCCAATTTTATTAGAGAAAGACACTGATTTAGTGGCTTTAGCTCAAACAGGAACAGGTAAAACTGCTGCTTTTGGCTTTCCAATGTTGCAAAAAATCAACATTGAGAGCAGAACTACACAAGGATTGATCCTCTCTCCTACTCGTGAACTTTGTTTACAACTTACCAACGAATTAAAACAATACGGAAAATACTGTAAGGGATTTAATGTTGTTGCTATTTATGGTGGCGCGAGCATTAGCGATCAAGCCAGAGAAGTAAAAAGAGGTGCGCAAATTATTATAGCAACTCCAGGGCGCTTGAAAGATATGATCAACCGTAATATGGTGGATATTTCTAAAATCGAATACGCTGTACTTGATGAGGCTGACGAAATGCTGAACATGGGTTTCTATGAAGATATCACAGATATCCTTTCCCATTCTCCTCAAGACAAAAACACCTGGTTATTCTCTGCTACGATGCCTAAAGAGGTATCGAATATTGCGAAAAAATTCATGCATTCGCCGGTTGAAATTACAGTTGGTAACAAAAATGAGAGTACAAGCACTGTATCTCACGAATATTATTTAGTCAATTCTCGTGACCGTTACCAAGCTTTAAAACGTTTGGCAGATGCGCATCCTGATATTTTCTCAGTGATTTTCTGTCGTACCAAACGTGATACACAAAAAGTGGCGGAGCAGTTGATTGAAGATGGTTATAGCGCTGGTGCTTTACATGGCGATTTGAGCCAGAACCAACGTGATATGGTCATGAATTCTTTCCGTAAAAATCAAATCCAGATGTTGGTGGCTACTGATGTTGCCGCTCGTGGAATTGATGTTGATAACATCACGCATGTTATCAATTACCAGTTGCCAGATGAAATTGAAACTTACACACACCGTTCAGGAAGAACAGGACGTGCAGGTAAGACTGGAGTTTCTATAGTTATAGTTTCCAAAAGTGAACTGCGCAAAATAAAAAGTATTGAGCGCATCATCAATAAAAGCTTTATCAAAAAAGACATTCCTGACGGGATGGAAATATGCGAAGTACAGTTGATGTCCTTGGCAAATAAAATACATACAACGGAAATCAATCCTGAAATTGAAAAATATCTAACTAGCATTAATTCATTGTTAGAAGATACGACCAAAGAGGAATTGATTCAGAAGTTTTTCTCGGTAGAATTCACGAGATTCTTTAACTACTATAATAAATCTAAAAACTTAGCGACACCTGAGTCTCGCGGAAGTGGTAGAGATGATGATTCAGGACGTGATTATGGCGGCGGTGATGATTCCTCCCGATATTTTATCAATGTTGGTAAAAAAGACGGCTATGATTGGATGAGTTTGAAGGACTACTTAAAGGAAATCCTTGAACTTGGAAGAGACGATGTTTTCAAAGTTGATGTTAAGGAGAGTTTCTCATTTTTCAATACTGAAAAAGGCTTACAAGAAAAAGTGTTGGCTTTCTTTAATGATTACAAACACAATGGTCGTTTTGTAAATGTTGAAGTGAGTGAAGATCAGGGTGGCGGTACCAGCAGAAATAAAAGACGTCCTAGTGGCGGCGGCGGTAGACGTTCAGAAGGTGGCGATTTTAAACCGAGAGGTGAAAGACGTTCTGGAGGCGACTTTAAAAGTGACAGAAGAAGTTCTGATGCTTCTAGACCAAGACGTTCAGGAGGAGAAAGTTCTGGCCCTAACCGACGCGACAGACGTTCTGCAGTTGGCGTAGGTGAGAAATCATCAGATTCAAATTTTTCTAGACAAAAAGTTTCACGACGCAGAGATTAGTTGCGAAATCGATGGCAGATGAAGGATGACAAATCCGGAATTTGTAATTATATAATATAAAACGAAGTGGGAAGTTTAAACTTTTCACTTCGTTTTTTTTGTTGAATAAAATTCGAGGCTCAGCATTACCTTAGACCTCCGCCAACAAGCCTTTTCTTGAAAGTTAATATTATATCAAAATTACCTTATTTAATGAGGTATCTAAGTTTTGTTTCTTATTTTTAACGCTTAAATAAACCAATGAGGCACCTACTAATACTTACTGCTTTTTTATTCATTTTTTCCTTAAGTGTGGCCCAAGAGCCTTCATCTGTCAAAGGTGTGGTTTACAGTACAAGTACCAATGCTATTTTAGAGAGTGTCAATATCGTTAATTTAAATCAAGTTATTGGAACGACCACAAACGACGAGGGCAAATTTGAGATAAAGGCAACGGCCAATGACACCTTACATTTTTCTTTTTTGGGCTATAAATCCATTAAGGTAAAAGTAACGAATGACTGGCTAAAATTTGGGGAAACAAAAATTGAAATGACCGAATTGGCGCTCGCACTTGAAGAAGTAGTTGTCAATCAATTAAGACTCACAGGTTTTTTAGAGGTCGATATCAAGCAGGTTCCGGTAAGAACCAATTATAGATATAGTATTTCGGGATTATCCACTACTGGCTACGAAGGCGGGACCACCGGTGCCGTAAACAAAGTATTAGGAGCCATTTTTAACCCTGCCGACTTTTTATACAATATGTTCGGTAAAAAGGGGAATCAGCTGCGGAAGCTAAAACAAATGAAACAAGACGATGAAATCAGAAACCTGCTGGCAGCTCGTTTTGATCGTGAAATGTTAATGGTTTTACTCGAGGTAGATAAGATAGATTTAGATGAAATTGTAAGCCAATGCAATTATTCCAGAGATTTTATTCAAACTGCGAATGATCTTCAGATTTTGGACGCCATTAACGAATGTTACGAAGAATATAAAGTCTTAAGCAGAAGCAAAAAGAAATATTAATCGGTCTTGTTTTCGTAATAACGTTCCACAATCTTATCATAGCTTTTTAGGGTTTTAGAGATCCAATCCAATCGTTTTTCTAACTGTTCTTGCGCAGACATTTGCCATTTAATTTGGGAGCGTCGCAACTTATTCGTGACATCCTGTAAGATAATTGCTGCTGAAACCGAAATATTCAAACTCTCTGTAAAGCCTACCATAGGAATTTTCAAATAACAGTCTGCCGCATCCATAACTTCTTGAGACAAGCCTTCTGTTTCTCTTCCGAAGAAAAAACAAGACTTTTTACCAATGTCAAAATCGGCAAGTATCTGATCGTTTTCATGAGGGGTTGTGGCCACAATTTGATAGCCATTTTCTTTTAGATTTTGGATACAATCCTTAACGGTATGAAATCTCTGTAAATCCACCCATTTTTGAGAGCCCATAGCAATCTCGCGATCGATGCGTTTGGAATTTCGCTCTTCCACGATATGCACTTCCTGAATGCCGAATACATCACAACTTCTTATTACAGCGCTGGTATTATGCAGTTGGTACACATCTTCGGTGGCCACCGTAAAATGTTTGGTTCGATTTGGAAGAACAGCATCAAATCGAGCTTTGCGTTCTGGGGTAAGATAAGTTTCTAAATGCTCTAAAAGTTGGATGTCAATCATGGAAAAGTTCATATGCCGGCAAATTAACGAAACAATAACAAGGCGTACCCAAAATATCTTTGTATATTTTCTTTTGCGAATAAGTGCTAGTAAAAGAATTCAAATGGATTTGGCTGAATCGAAATGATTGGCCGATCAAGTAAAGGAAGAAGGACCAATTCTAATAAATAAATAAAAGAAAAAAGAAATGAAACATATTGTTATCCTTACTGGCGCAGGAATGAGTGCTGAAAGTGGATTGAAAACATTTAGAGATGCTGACGGATTATGGGAAGGTCATGATGTGATGGAAGTAGCAACACCAGAAGGATTTAGAAAAAATCCAGAACTTGTATTGGAATTTTACAATCAACGGAGACGACAGTTATTGACCGTAAAGCCTAATACAGCACATTTTGATCTGGCATCGCTTGAAAAAGATTACGAAGTTTCAATCATTACACAAAATGTGGATGACCTGCATGAACGTGCAGGAAGTTCCAACGTCATCCATTTGCACGGCGAATTGCTCAAAGCCAGAAACGTAATGGACGAGATGAGTTATTTTGATTACCAAGAGGATATAAAATTAGGAGATAATTGCCCAAATGGCCATCAACTCCGGCCACATATTGTATGGTTTGGAGAAGCCGTTCCAATGATTGAAAAAGCTATGGAGGTTTGTGCTACTGCTGATGTTTTAATTATTATTGGCACGTCAATGCAAGTTTATCCCGCAGCGGGCTTAATGCATTATGTACCTGAGGGCACGCCTACTTATTTTATAGATCCTAATCCTGCTATGGAAAGTCGAGGCGATCTTACCGTGATTGCAGAAAATGCAACGCTTGGCGTAAAGAAGGTTTTAAACATGCTGGATGGAAATTGAAGATGAAGTCGAAATTGAAATTGAAATTGAAATTGAAGTTGAAGTCGGAATTGACGTCTTATCCTGCTAATTTCTCTTCGCGACTTGAGCGAAAAGATCTTGTGTCCTTTGCGATTAATAAATTAATAATTAACCGTAACAAAACGCAGTAAAATTGAAGTTGAAGTTGAAATCGAAGTCGAAATTGAAACGTCTTATACTTTTTATTTTTCTTTGCGACCTTAGCGAAAAGACCTTGTGTCCTTTGCGTTTGATAAACTAATAAATAACCGGAATAAAATTGAAGTTGAAGTTGAAGTCGAAGTCGAAATTGAAACGTCTTATACTTTTAATTTTTCTTTGCGACCTTAGCGAAAAGACATTGTGTCCTTTGCGTTTGATAAACTAATAATTAACCGGAATAAAACGCAATAAAATTGAAGTTGAAATCGAAGTCGAAATTGAAACGTCATATCCTGTTAATTTTTCTTTGCGACCTTAGCGAAAAGACCTTGTGTTCTTTACGTTTGATAATTAATAATTAACCAGAATAAAATTGAAGATGAAGATTAAGAGGAAGTTTTAAAACTTTATCTTCACAGTTGCATAACAGTGCTTGCCGTACGCGAATATTATAGTTTGTTCTAAATTCTCTAACGCTGTCTTTAAATACTTCTTGAGTCTTTATGAAAAGCCTGTATTATAATATTTAAACTATAAGTAAACCTCTAAATCCTCTTCCCGCATAATAAGCTTGCGCCCCATTATGATACACAAGACAAGCCCAAATCTGAAGTCGGCAAAAATAGATCCGCCCAATTTTCTAATATTTAGGGGTATATTTAACCAAATCGATTTTTGTGAATCAAAAGTGCCTGATTTTTGTTGTTCGTGGTAATGATCTTGAGTTAAAAAATCGACTCCCATTTCATTTGCCATATTGATAGCGGTGTGTTTTGAAGGATGTTCTTTCCTTGATTCCAAACCTTCACCGCTCATAACAACCGCTTCTCCGCCCCTTTGGACTTTCTTCTGAACAATCGAAAAAACATATTCTCCAGTATTTTCATCTTGCTCCACAAAATCAGCTTCGCCGCCAGTGCGTTCAATTTCATTCAGTGTCCATAACTTAATTGGATATTGCTTTAAACGCTCTTCCACGCCGGACTAGTTTAAATCCTTGTGTCGAATTTGGTTGGTTCCAAAACGCTTCTTTAAAAATGCCGATAAGACTATCGTGTTGTTTATGGGTCAATGCATCTTGAATTCTCAAGTACCGAATCTTTTGAAGTTAGATTGCTTTTTAAAGAACAAATTAAAGTAATGTTTTAGAAAAATAACATTCCTTATTAGATTTTTAGCCCATAAATTAAAAAACACCCTCTCTGTAATAAATTTAAATTGATTTAAAATAAAAATTATGAATCATTCATAGAGTGCTGTACTGACTGCCTTCATGCAAGTAAAGCTAATCCTTTTTACACTCCAATTGGGATGCAATCATATTAAAAGTCTCTTACTAAACAGTCTTAACGACGAATCTGTACTTAAAAACAAATCGATATCAAACATTACAATTAAATCTTCTAAACGGTAGGTGTCCTTGGATCTCTTCGGAAAACATCCATCAAATTAAATAGAAGCACACAAAAGACCACCCAAATAAAACCTGCAATATAACCGCCAGCGATGTCTGAAGGAAAGTGTACGCCAAGATAAATACGGCTGAGACCAATGCTTAGAATAAGAAGTGCCAAAAGTAGAATTATCCCAATCTTCAAAAATATATTGATCTTAAATCGGTAGAACAAAAACATCAAAAAGCCATAAAATGCCATAGCACTCATGGCATGTCCGCTGGGATAACTCAGGGTTTCTACAGATACCATATGCTCAATACCTGGTCTCGCCCGATCCACAAAACGCTTGAGCATCAAATTGGAAACTGCTGAAAGCAATAATACTAGCACAATTTGGAGGGTATATTTCCAGCGTTTAAAAACATAGATTGACATTAAGGTAGAAATCGCTAAAACAATGGCATAACCGTAAACATCGCCCACATGGGTTACAAAAACAAAATACTTGGTAAGGGCTGGCGAACGATGTGAAATGACATATTCTGTGATTTGATGATCATAATCGGCTAACAGGTCCGTTTTTAATGTTTCTGTGAGTTCCACGAACAAATTGATCCCGCCAACAACAAGGATTAGAGCAATAACAACAGTAATGACATAAGGAAGCGTAACATCATATTGATGAAATTTATCTCTTAAAAAGGATCTTAACTTATCAATTAAAAGCTTGATGGTTTTTCTCATAAGGATTTGATACTCATAATTATCATCTAAATTTTAGATGGCTTAAAGTTTTTGAAGTCTAAAGTTGAATAAAAAAAACCAAAAATAGGGTCGCAAATGAAAATAAATAGAACCAGTTTAACAACAGTACTTATTTTTTCAAATCAATCTCTTTTAAATTTTCAATCCTATTTCTTATTAAGAAATCGTCAATAGTTTCGAAATGTTCAATGACTCTTTGATCCTTAAATTCGAATACTTTTTGGGAAAGGCCTTGAAGAAAATCCCGGTCGTGCGAAACCAAAATCAAGGTACCGTCAAAATCTAATAGGGCTTCTTTTAGGACATCCTTCGATTTTAAATCCAAGTGATTGGTAGGTTCATCCAAAATCAATAAATTAACGGGTTCCAAGAGCAATTTTACCATGGCTAACCGAGTTTTTTCTCCACCCGACAGTACACTAACCTTCTTATCAATATCATCGCCCTTAAACATAAATCGCCCAAGAATATTTTTAACTTGGGTCCTCACATCGCCTTCGGCTACCTCATCAACCGTTTGAAATATAGTCAAGCTTTCATCTAACAACGATGCTTGATTTTGCGCAAAATATCCAACCTTAACATTGTGGCCCAAATGATAGTTTCCTTCAAAGTCAATTTCGCCCATAATGGCTTTGATCATGGTTGACTTCCCTTCGCCATTTCGTCCTACAAAAGACACCTTCTCGCTTCTCGAGATAGACATATTGGCATTTTTAAACACCACATGATCCTCGTAAGATTTTGATAAATCTTTCACGGTTACTGGATAATCTCCAGAACGTTGGGACGCTGGAAATCGCAGTTTTAACGCTGAGGTATCAATGTCATCCACTTCAATGATTTCTAACTTCTCAAGCATCTTTTCTCGTGAATTTACTTGATTGGTTTTGGAATAGGTGCCTTTAAAACGTTCAATAAAAGCCATATTATCAGCAATAAACCGCTGCTGTTCTTGGTAGGCCTTAATTTGATGCGCACGTCTATCTTCTCGCAACTGCAAATAATGGGAATAGTTAGCCTTATAATCATAAATTCGGCCCATAGTCACTTCAATAGTTCTATTTGTAATATTATCAATGAAAGCCTTGTCGTGGGAAATGACCATTACAGCATTGGCCTTATTTAGCAAGAAATCTTCCAGCCAGATGACCGATTCAATATCGATGTGGTTGGTAGGCTCATCCAACAGAATTAAATCTGGTTTCTGCAATAAGATTTTAACCAATTCGATCCGCATCTGGAATCCACCACTAAACTCGCTGGTTAATCTTGTAAAATCCTTGCGTTTGAAACCCAATCCACCTAATGCCTTTTCCACTTCAGCATCATAATTGACATCTTCCAAAGCATAATACTTTTCGCCCAAATCGGATACTTTCTGAATGATTTGCATATATGCATCCGAATCATAATCTGTTCTGGTCTCCAAGGCTTTATTTAATTCCTCCATTTCATTGCGCATAGCATAAACATGTGCAAAAGCTTTAGAGGCTTCCTCAAAAACAGTGCATTCGTCTTCAGTCAATAAATGTTGTGGCAAATAAGCGATAACAGCATCTTTTGGAAAACGGACATGTCCTTTTGAAGGTCTTTGTTCACCTGCAATAATTTTCATCATTGTCGATTTTCCGGCACCATTTTTACCCATCAGAGCAATTTTATCATTTTCATTTATGGTAAACGATACCTCACTAAATAAGGCCGTTCCACCAAACTCTACAGCTAAATTATCGACTGAAATCATAGGTTTATTTTTAAAGTTGCAAAACTATAACATATTTTGAAATGTGCTGGGTTTAAAAATTCAAATAAAAGTTCAGTTGGCAGTTTTCAGTCGGCAGTGCGCAGTTTTATTATTAATTAGTATTGACCTGCAATCAAGAACTATGTTTGCATGAGCATCAGTTCGAGGAACCTTGTAGATTGTTTTGAAAACAGATCCTTAACTGATAATATACTTTAATGAACACTGATTTACTCTAACTTTTATTCCTCATACCTACTACCTCACACCCACTTCTTAAAACCTCATCCCTAATCTTAATCCCTAATCTCTACCTTCAATTGCCTAGGTTTAACAAATTTCAACACCAACTTTATAATATCCCATTCGACAGAAAAACTACTCTTATCAATGCATCAGGTTTAAATCTGTAAAATCATTAGTATCTTTATATCAATCATGAAAGCACTTACCCAAAAATATATTGAAACACGTCAACATACAGAAGCACTTTGTAAACCTTTGCAAGTTGAAGATTACACGCCGCAATCTGCCATCTTTTCCAGTCCTCCAAAATGGCATATCGCCCATGTGACTTGGTTTTTTGAAGAAATGATTCTCAAAAAATATGTAAATAATTATACGGTTTTTGACGAAAACTACGGATTTCTCTTTAACAGTTACTACAATAGTATTGGCGAACGCATTGAACGGCAAAATAGAGGTTTGTTAACACGGCCTAAAATTGAAAAAGTTTATGAGTTTAGGGCTTATGTAGATAAAGCCATGGTTAATTTATTAGAATCAACCTCAAATACCGAAATCATAACCTTGACTATTCTGGGAATTAACCATGAACAACAACATCAGGAGTTGTTAGTCACGGACATTAAGTATACGCTCTCTTTAAATCCCCTTTACCCCAAACTGTATGAGAAAAATCATGTCAATCATTTTAATAAAACTAAAGATTGGTTAAAATTCTCTGAAGGCATTTATAATATTGGTCACACCACTGATGATTTCTGTTTTGATAATGAATTGGGCGCACATCGGGTGTTTCTTGAACCATTTGAAATTTCTAGTGGGCTTGTAACCTATGGCGATTTTATGGAATTTATAAATGAGGATGGTTATAAAGAGCCTAAATATTGGTTAGATGAAGGCTGGCATTGGGTTAATGAACATAAAACTGAGCATCCATTGTATTGGAAAAACGTAGAAGGCAATTGGCATCACTATACTTTATCTGGTCTAGAGCAAATTGATAAAAATGCGATTTTAACCCATATTTCTTTTTTTGAAGCTTCAGCTTATGCGCAATGGAAAGGACTTCGTTTACCCACGGAATTTGAATGGGAAGTTGCTTCAAAACAATTAAATTGGGGAACGCACTGGGAATGGACCAACAGCGCCTACCTACCTTATCCAAAATTTAAAACGGCCAAAGGCGCAGTTGGCGAATACAATGGTAAATTTATGATCAATCAGATGGTTTTGAGAGGCTCTTCCAGTGCTACCGCCCCAAAACATAGCAGATACACTTACAGAAATTTTTTCCATCCGCAAATGCAGTGGCAGTTTTCAGGAATCAGACTTGCTAAATAATATGAACGAGAATTTTCAAAAAGACATTGATCTAGGTTTAAGCGCGCAAAATAAAAGCTTACCCTCAAAATATTTTTACGATGAAATCGGCGATGCGCTGTTTGTTGAAATTATGAACATGCCAGAGTATTATCTCACTAATGCAGAGTTTGATATTTTTAAAAATCAGAAACAAGAGCTTATAGATGGATTAAAACTGTCTAAAACTACTTTCTTTAAATTGGTGGAATTAGGTGCAGGCGACGGCACAAAAACTAAGCAGCTGTTAACAGCATTGAACCATCAAGATTATAATTTTACATACACGCCCATTGATATTTCAGAAAATGCATTGAAACACTTAAAAGCTTCTGTAAATGAACAACTACCAACGGTACGGATCAATCCCAAACAAGGCGATTATTTTAACGTTTTAGCTGATTTGAAAGCGTCAGATTCTCCCATAATTTTATTGTTTTTAGGTTCTAATATTGGAAATCTATCCGATGATAGAGCCAAAGAGTTTATTCACAATTTGGATAAGTACCTTAAAGTAGGTGATAAAATAGTCCTTGGTGTCGATTTGATAAAGCCAAAATCTGTTGTACTTCCTGCTTATAACGACGCTCAAGGAATTACCAAACGATTTAATTTAAATCTATTAACCCGCATCAATAAAGAACTAGATGCCGATTTTGATATCAACCTTTTTGAGCACAGAGCAGAATACGACGAAGAAGAAGGAATTGCCAGAAGTTTTTTAGTCAGCACTAAAGACCAAATTATTACCATTAAAGGCCTAACTAAAGCTTTCACTTTCGAAAAGAATGAAAAAATTCATATGGAAATCAGTAGAAAATACAATGATCAAATTCTGAAAGGTATTTTGCAAGATTCCTCTTTAAAAATTATTGATCGATTGACCGATTCCGAAAATCTTTTTGCGGATTATATTTTGGAGAAATGTTGATGAATAATTCTCTTGAAGGCTAGCAATAAAGATCTCAACTTATTTATTCTTCTCCTCTATCCATTTACTCATATATTTAGTGGACTGAAGATTATGATGCTGCAACATTTGCCCCGTGAAGTTCTGGTGTCGATGATTTTGCAGTTCCATTACGATTTCTTTTATCCGAGAAAACAATCGGTCGTGGGAAATAGTCTTATCAAATCGTTCATTTAGAACCTTAAAGCCATTGTTTTGTTTTTCTTTCCAAAGTGATTCATTTTGATAAAGTAAAACTGCTTTTTCCACAAATTCTTCTGGATTTTCTTCAATAAAACCATTAGGGGGTAAACTGCCAAACATGCCTTCAGCAGCTATAGCCGTCATGATACAAGGTGTACCATTCTGCATGGCATCAATCAACTTGCCTTTTAAACCTGCACCAAATCGTAAAGGCGCTAAACACATTTTAGCGTTCGCCATTACTTCATGCACATCTTCTACAAATCCTTTGATCAAAAATCCGCTGGCCTCATGATGCAACTGATTTACTTTTTGCGAAGCATAGGCGCCATAAATATGCATCTGAGCCATAGGAAGCTTTTTTCTTAGTTTAGGCCAAATGGTTTCTTTTAAATATAATACAGCATCGTAGTTAGGTTCATGAAGAAAATTGCCAATCGAGATAAAATGATCACGCTTATTAAATGATGGTAAGCCTTGGATAATCTGTTCAGAAATTACATCAGATTGAAATGGCAGATAGAACACCAAATTCTCAGGGATCTTGAAGTTGCACTTCAATAATTCCATTTCCATCTCCGAAATTATCAAACTCACATCACACCGATAAATACTTGCTATTTCACGTTTTGCTACGTCATTAAAAAGATAGGAATTGTTAAATTCTATATGATCTTTTAAAGCCATTTGTCTGCCTTTTCTCAAGCTATGCAAATCTTCTGTATCTAAAATTCTTAAAGCATTAGGACACTGTTCAGCAACACGCCATCCAAATTGCTCTTCGGTCATGAACCGATCAAAAAGAACTACATCTGGATCGAAACTCTTAACGAAATAATCAAAACTGGAATGGTTCATCTCAATATTTGCTTGAACAATACCAATTTGAGATAAGTCGAAGGCATTATCACTTTTGGCGCAAGCACTGGCAAAAATGATTTCATAGTTTTCTTTTTGAAAGCCTGCAATAAGTTGCATCATCCGCGATCCTGCTGCAGAACTTTTAGGTTCTGGCCAGACGTGACCGATGATTAATAATTTCTTTTTCATATCCAATTAGATGGTTGAATTTTCAAAAACAAATCCCAAACTCCAAAATACTATTAGCCATAGGAATTTGGAATTTAAAATTTAGAACTTGAAATGTGTGTTATTTTTATTTATTGCGGTTTTGGCGCCAAACTGTATTTCAATCGTACTTTATTTCCCCAATCCACAAGAGATGCTATTTGAGCGTCAGTTAATCGCGCTTCGGAATGTATAAAAGTATAGGATTTCAAAGGCATTTCTCTGTTTTTTACAATTTTAATAAGCTCTTCCATTTTATGGTCTTTCTTTTTGAGCGAATAGGTATTCCAAGCTGAGATATTAAACTCATCTTTTCCCTCTTCCACATGGGACGCCAACCAATAATTAATAGGAGTAATTTTAGAATACCAGGGATACCGTGTCACATCGCTGTGACAATCAAAACAACTTTCCTTAAGAATATATGACACTTCTTCAGACGGATATGTATCCTTTAAAAAAGGTTCAAAAGATAATAGGTCTCCTTCATTTTTTTTCGGCCCAAAAAATTGCACTACAATTAAAATAATGGCCAAGACGATGAATAACTTTTTAAAAATTTTCATTTTAGTTAGATTATAAATAAAAGTAAGAAAAAGAGATAACTGTTCAACAGCTCACGCTGAATTAATGTAGGTAAACCATTCCCGTATTTACTGATTATATCTGCCGGTTTAATGAACTCAAAAGAGGAAATTACCGAGAATTGTTGATGATTATTTTATGGTCATGACTTAATGAAGCGCACGTACATTACCTAACAAAACTGTTTGTTAAAGCCTGAAGTACGAAATCAGAATCTCAGTATTTAAGACTAATATAAATTAAGAAACTAGTATTACCTTCATAAAGCATATCCAACTTCGATTTCCATTCCAAGTTCAGTTTCATTTTCAATTTCTGTTTCATTTTCAATTTCAATTTCCACACTTCAATCTGCCAGCTCTTAACTTCTCACTTTCTTTCTTATCTTTGCAGCTTCTTTTTAATACAACAAAAAACATAATCAATGTCATTAACATCATTAAATGCTATTTCCCCGATCGACGGGAGATACAGAAGCAAAGTCAGCAGTTTAGCGGATTATTTTTCAGAAGAAGCACTTATCAAATACCGGGTTCAGGTTGAAATCGATTATTTCATTGCTTTATGCGAAATTCCATTGCCGCAACTTAAAGATTTTGACACTTCTAAATTTGATGATTTAAAAGCTATTTACACTAAGTTTTCTACGGAAGATGCACTTGCGATTAAGGACATTGAAAAAGTTACCAACCACGACGTAAAAGCGGTCGAATATTTTATTAAAGATAAATTTGACAAGCTCGATCTTCATCCATATAAAGAGTTTATCCATTTTGGATTGACCTCTCAGGACATCAACAACACAGCCATCCCGTTAAGTATTAAGGAAGCTATGAACAATGTTTATGTTCCCGAATACCTGAATGTGGTCCAAAAACTTAATGATCTTTCTCAAGCATGGGCGAATATCCCCATGTTGGCGCGTACACATGGACAACCCGCCTCTCCTACCCGATTGGGAAAAGAAATTGAGGTTTTTGCCGTGCGCTTAAAAGAACAATTTAATTTACTGAATGATATCCCGAGTGCAGCGAAATTTGGCGGTGCTACAGGAAATTTTAATGCTCATAAAGTGGCTTATCCATCGATTGACTGGAAAGCTTTTGGAACTCATTTCGTACAAGGAACATTAGGTTTACAACACTCCTTTCCTACGACACAAATTGAGCATTATGATCATATGGCGGCCTTATTTGATAACCTTAAACGGATCAATACGATCCTGATAGATTTAAACAGAGATATTTGGACTTATGTGTCCATGGATTATTTCAAACAAAAAATTAAAGAAGGAGAAGTTGGTAGTAGCGCCATGCCGCATAAAGTCAACCCGATTGATTTTGAAAATAGCGAAGGTAATTTAGGAATCGCTAATGCGATTTTTGAACATTTATCAGCAAAGTTGCCTATTTCACGTTTACAGCGCGATTTAACCGATAGCACGGTATTAAGAAATGTAGGTGTACCTTTTGGACATACACTGATTGGTTTTAAAAGCACATTGCAAGGTTTGGATAAATTGGTCTTAAATGAACCTAAGTTTCAAGAAGATCTTGAAAATAATTGGGCCGTTGTGGCGGAGGCTATACAAACCATCTTACGCAGAGAAGCCTACCCAAATGCTTATGAAGCCTTAAAAGGATTGACCCGTACAAACACCAAAATTGATCAGAAATCGATTTCAGATTTTATCAATTCCTTAGAGGTTTCTAACGAAATTAAAGAAGAACTTAAACAAATTACACCTAGCAACTACACTGGCATATAGAAGATGGGCAAAATCGATTTTATGGCACTTATCTTGACAGCAATCATAGCATTCGGTTTTTTAATCGGCGGTATTTTTGAAGTACTCGATAATTTTGTGGTTAAATATCTGCTCTTCGGAGTATTTATTACTGTTGTCATTTATATGTTCTATGCCCAATTTAAAAACGAAACTCACCACAAGCCGTAACGCTTAACTGGTGAGTTTCGATATTTAAAGAAAATTTTGTGTATCCTGCTATTTGAAAAAATCAGCAAATTGACTAAGTTTTGTGTCATCAATATTCGCTTTATCCATTGCTGAAAATAAAGTCATAATTTTATTGAAGTTCATATCCTTACCTAAAATTCTGACTACAGCAAATCCTTTGTCATCGGAATTTCCAAAAAGTATAAATTCCTTCACATCCTCTTCATCTCCCAAAATCCGGATGCTGAACTGCCCAACCTCAGAATCGCCACCACGCATTAATTCCTCATACTTTGAATCGTTTAAAATGGTTTTCACTTTAGCCAATTCTGTTTCGTATTCCATTTGCTGATCTGGTTTAACTTTATACGCTAACATATTCAACTTTTGAATGGATTTATAAGCCTCCTTTTGTTCTTGACTTAACTGCGCTATGTCGAGATTCAACATGCTTACCGGTACATCTATCGAAAGAAAATTAGGCTGTTCTTGGTTGTCAACATAATAACGTTGCAAGGAGGCTCCTTGGTTGCAACTATGAAGTGTTACAACCAAGAGGATCATTCCTGTCAGATTTTTGATTAATGATATCATGATTATTGTTTTTTAGCTTTTCCCTTACCTGCTTTTTCAAGATGTTCGCCACCTGGAACATTCATTTTACTTGTGATTTTTGAAATTTCCCGCAAATCGACATCTCCAATTATTGATACGACAATAGTTTCAATATCTCTCTTCTCACCGTTAATTTCAACTTTGGAATCTTTGGTGAGTTCTTTCAATCCATCAATGTACATCAACAATTCCTTCACGTGGTTTTCATCACGTCCTTCCTTGACATAAAACTTCACTGTTTGATTGCCGTCTTTAAAACGCATCAGCTCATCCAATTTTGAACTGCTAATATACTTTTCGGTATCGGAGGCTAAATTTGCAGAAATGCTTTTATCTCCCGTGGTTAATACTTTTACACTTTCAATTTTTTTGACCATGTTCAAAAAGCCTTGTGCTTCCGGATCATCAAGATCCACATCGATGGTGGCAATCATTTTAAACATTTTTTGACCTATAACTCCAGAGGTAACACCCTTCATGGATTCATATTTATCAAAAAAGCTTTGTCCAAATGATACAACCGGCGCAATCATAATGGCTAATAAAACAATTGCTTTTTTACTCGCGTTGCCCCTATTACGGATGTATACGCGAAAATTATTTAAATTCTTCATATTATTTTTTATTTAATCAGGTTACTTATTTTTAATAATTTTGTTTGTTGCTTTGTTAAATTCTTTCAAGTGATTTAGATTTTCAGCACCTTCATTTAATTTGGAGGACACTAAATTTAAAGCCTCTAAATTTTCCGTGCCTTGGTTCAATTTTGAAGACACCAGATTAAAAACCTCCATCGTTTGGTTGTACGCCATTAATTGCTCGTGGCTTAAATCATCCATGGTGGTTTTCTGATTCATGTGATCGACTTGATAATAAGCACCCAACATAAGAACCGCTACTGCAGCGACAGAAATCCTTCGGTACACTTTCGTGCGTTGAGGTTGTAATGGAACGTCTTTGGTAAACTGTTCTTTTTTTGTATGAGACACAAATTGGAATAACATCTTATAAGATTCCAAATGCTCTGGCACTTCTTCTTGCTCAAAATAAGCTCTAATTTGTGCTTCTTCCGCCAAAGTTGTTTCAGCGTTATCGTATTTTTCTAAAAGATGTTCTATATTATTTAATGCCATAACTATGTTTATTAGTTAGTTGTTCTCTTATTGTTTTTCTTGCTCTTGATAAAGCAACTCTTACTGCGGTTTCATTCATTTCTAAAACTTTTGCTATCTCCGCAAAATCGTATTGTTCAATATCCCGCAGCTGCACGATTATTTTTTGCTGTTCGGGCAACTCATTCATAATTTTAGAAACCCAATTGATACTGTCATTAAGTTCAATCTGTTTCTGTAGTGATATTGTATGGTCTTGATAATTACTATGAACAATCTTCAAATTTTGTGCCTGCTTTGACTTTAACCGGTCCAAACATAAATTCTTGGTCATCGTCATTGAAAAAGCTTCCACATTTTTGTAATCTTCAATTTTATTCTGATTGCTCCATAACTTTAATAATATTTCCTGCGTGGCATCTTCAGCTTCCTCCTTGGAGACCAAAAGCCGCTTTGCGAGCCGGAAGACCTTATCCTTAAAAGGCATCACCAAGGTTACAAAATCAGTTTGTGTCATTATGGTTGGTTTTATAACAAGTGAGTTAGACCTGTTTCTATGCTTACGACGAAACAGTTTCGGTTTTGTTACAAAAAATTTTTATTTTACAATAATGTAAGTAAATTTAGACCTAAATAATCGACCAACTCAATAATCGATAAAAGAAAATTTTATGAGAATATTAAAAATTGCTCTTTTTGCACTTGTTATATTTAGCTTCAATACAAGTTGTTATAAAGATAAAGACGACGACATTATTATGAACAATGACGTTAATGAAATTAACGATTTTGTTTATAAAGCGATGAATGCTGTGTATTTATACAAATCAAAAATCCCCAATTTAGCTAATGATCGTTTTGCATCTAACGAATCTTACGAAAGTTACTTAAACAGCTACGCCACTCCAGAAGAATTATTTGAAAGTTTGATTTATCAAAGAGAGGTGGTCGACCGTTTTAGCATTATTGCAGCCGATGGTGTTGCACTCTTGCAACAATTAGACGGCGTATTTAAAACGAACGGTCTGGAGTTCCTATTATATCGCGAGCCTGGAAGCAGTACAAAGGTTTTTGGGGCAATCAAAATCGTTTTGAATAATAGTGTAGCCAGTAATTTAGGTTTAAAACGTGGGCAAATATTTAATGCAGTGAATGGCACACAAATGACTATTGATAATTACAGTCAACTTTTAAACAGCGAGAGCTATACCTTAAATTTTGCAACCTATAATACCAACAACACGCCTGAATCAGCTGATGACACTATAATACCAACCTCAGAAAGTGCTAAATTAACCGACGAGGTTTACACTGAAAATCCAGTATACCTGACCAAAGTGATTGAGGTCAACGGTACAAAAGTGGGTTATTTATTTTACAATTCATTTACTGCAGACTATAATGCCCAACTCAACAATGCCTTTGCGGAGTTAAAAGCAAGCAACATTCAGAATTTGGTATTGGACTTGAGATATAATGGTGGTGGCTCTGTAAACAGCGCCGTGTTGTTGGCAAGTATGGTTACAGGACAATTCAATGGACAGGTGTTTTCTAAATTGATTTATAATGAAGAACTCCAAGAAATAAATAGCGATTATAAATTTGCAAATACTTTTAACAGCGGTACAGCACTCAACAGTTTAAATTTACAAAAGGTATATGTATTGACCACAAATGGATCGGCATCGGCTAGCGAATTAATCATCAACAGCCTAAAGCCATATATAGATGTCGTTCAAATAGGTTTAAATACACGAGGAAAAACTCAAGCTTCAATGCCTATTTATGATTCTCCTGATTTAGGCCCAAAAAACGTTAACCCTGCTCACAATTATATCCTTTTGCCATTAATTGCCAATTCAGTAAATAAAAATGATGGACTTGTACCGCCAACAGGATTGATACCAGACATTGAACTCGGTGAACATCCTGCTACGTTAGGAACATTAGGGGATGTAAATGAACCTCTTTTTGCTACTGCTCTCAATGATATTGCTAGTTTCGCACGTTCAGTGCCACAACCCGCAGAAATTTTAAAACCTTTAGAGAACAATGTGGACAAGAAAATTTATGATGGGATAATGATTGTAGAATAGTTAATTTAAAAAATAAATAGAGCCGAAGAGAACTTCCCTAAGCAATGATTTCTTCGGCTTTTTTTATAATATTTTAATAGGCTGCTTGTTTTCATCAATGGCAACGAAAGTAAATTCTCCCGACACTGCTTGTTCTCGTGACAATGAATACATCTCTTCCACAAAAATGTCCACACGAACCTTTAAACTTGTGGTTCCAATATAAGTTACTTTTCCTATCAATTCAACAATAGTGCCAGCAGGAATTGGCTTTTTAAAATCAATTTTATCACTACTTACTGTAACCATACGCTGCCTGCTAAATCGTGTGGCTGTGATAAATGCTGTTTCATCCATCAACTGCATGGCGGTGCCACCAAATAAAGTATCGTAATGATTGGTGGTATTAGGGAAAACTGCTTTAAAAATGGTGGTTTTCGACTGTTCTTTTCGTTCGTCTATGGTCATATAACTCGTTTTTCTAATGCGATATAATGTGTGGTTTTCTCGTTATATAATGGGAAAATTTTGACTTCACAGTCATATACATCTTGGTTCTTTTTATAATTGGTAATCACTGCTGTAAAAGGTTCTATGCCCGATAATCCTGTTCGAATTTGATTCTTTACCACGCTACAAGATTTTGGTCCCTGTAAAAAACGTGGTGTTTTATGTAAAGCATCCTTTTTGGAATATCCTGTCATTACAGTAAATCCGTCATTGACCCAGACAATCCGTTGATTTAAATCAGTTACCAAAATAGCTTCATAGTCTTCTTCTTTAAATAACTTATTAATGTCTACTCTCCAGTTTAAATTTTCACCAATAGCTTTGACTTTCAAAATATCTTGAGCTCTTTGGAGTTCCTTTAATTGATTGAAATGGTAGTCGCTGTAAATATCCCAACTCAACAATGGCATGGTTTCTATACTCTTAAAATTATTCTCATAATCTAAAGCCTTTAACTCGTGTTCATTCAACGATGAAAGATAAATATCGAGGCACACCATATTATTAAAATTTTTCGTCATAATTAAGCCTAATCAATTTAAGTGATTCCTTTTATTAAACTGTAGAAAAACAGTAGCAACAGGAATTTATTCCTTTATTTTCGAGAAGTATATTTTTTATGGAACACTATTATCTTATCTCCATTGCGTATTTAAAGCATAAAAGCCGCATTTCAGCGGCTTTTATAAATAATTGTTAATCATTGAAATAAATTCCACCTGGAATAAGTCCAACTTTTTTGGAGTGCTTCTCAGTATTTGACGTCAAATCATAACTTTTCAAAGTGCCATTTGAAACATAATCACCTGCATCTACACCATATAATATACCATTGTGCACGGTCATATAATTGAAGTTAACACTTTTTATTTCTGACGTTGTAGGTAAAGTAGTGCTTCCGATAGCAACCTTATATACTTCATTTTTCATATAATAGTAAAGTGACTCTCCATATGCTAAGTTAGTTGGATGCTGCCCTTCTCCAAAATCAATTGTAGATGAAACAGTATTGGTAGTTGTATTAATTACGCTCAATTTTCCAGCCGTTTCATTCTCTTTCCAGTCTGGAATTCCGCCCGACAAAACATACAATGTGCCTTGTTTATCAAAAACCATCGAGTTTGGTACATCGCCCACAGTTATTGTCGTGACTGCACTAGAAGTTGGGTTAATCACCGACACGACATTATTTTGACTATAACCACCTTGGTGTGCCACATAAATAGTCGTTCCGTTGGACAGTATTTTCTCTGGACCTTCTTCCACAGGAATTGTGCTCGATACTGTGTTTGTTTCTAAATTAATCACAGCCACAAAATCGTCAGATGGGTTTGAGCCATCGCCCCAATTAGTTACATAACCTTTTCCTGATACAAAAGTGATAAATCTAGGGTTCATCAATCCAGAATCAATCGTTGCTACAGATTTAAACGTGTAACGATTTACAACTTCTATTTTCTGTGAATTGTTCACAATGATATAAGCTAAATCATCAAGAAAGCCAATACTTTGAACGGTATCACCTAATGGAATCCCATTAACAGTGGAGAATAAATTATTTTCAGCATAAGAAAAATCATTGGATACAAAAGATACAGATCCATTTCCTTGACCAAAATTACCTTCGTTTGTAACTAAAATACCGTCTTCATAGGCGCCTTGAGGTTCTGCTTGATTATTGTCATCATCATTACTACAAGAGAATGACATAACGAGTAATGATAATGCTAATACTAAATGTTTTTTAATGTTCATAGTTTTAAAATTTGAAAGTTAATTGTAATTGATAATTTCGATTTGGCATTGGACGCAATGCCACGTTTTCATAGTTTGTATTTAAAAGATTATTGATATTAAATTGTAAAATTGTATTGACTTTTTTAGAGATTTCGTAATGATATGCAACTCCTAAATTGCCGACATTATAACCATCAAGTTGCCCCCCGATGATGTCTACTTCGCCATTAAATAGATGCTGATAAACAAGTTCCATAGCTTTAAAACTGTATCCGAAATTCACATTAGCCTTATGAAACGGCACATAAATAAGCTGTTTGTTATTCGCTTCATTTTGAGAAACAGTATAAGAATATATTGGATTTAAATTAAAACGATGATCACCAACATTGTACTTTAAAAACACCTCCAATTCGGCACCATAGCTTTTTACGCTTGCCACATTTTGTGGACGCCACAAACCAGTGTTGTCCGGAACCCATTGGATCATATCCTTGGTTTTAATATAATAGCCATTCAATTTGACATCAATAAACTTGGATGAAAACTCATGGCCTAAATCAATTTGATAAGAAGACTCTGAAAGCAAATCCAAATTTCCACCAGGATTCCAGTAGAGGTCATTAAACGTTGGCACTCTAAAGTTTTTAGAACCATTTAATTTTAGGGCGTAGTGTTGATTAAAACGGTAGGCGGCATCCGCAGAAAACACAAAAGGACTTTTAAAGTCAGATGTAAAATCTTTTCTTATATTCAATCCGTAAACTACATTTTCAGAAAGTTGATGCCTCCATAAGGCCGTAGCAGAAAACGCATCTCTCTTCGGGTTTCCAAAGTTCTCTCCTTCTCCTATATATTTAGAAAACTCTAAGATGGTTCGTAAATCAATGGCATCTGTTAGCTTAATATTGAGATTATGATTCCCGATAAAGCTTTTGATACGACCAAATGAAAAATATTCCGAATCCTTATTTTCAAAATATTTAAATTCCTCTAAAAGATGAACCAATTTTAATTTTGAGGTTAAATGCTTATTAAAATATCCCCATTCCAACATTGATCTGTGATTGGTATCATCATATTTGCTTTTGGATGGCGCTAATAATGTTCCTGAGAAATTACGATCTCCGAAAAAACTTTGGTGGTATAATTTAAACACGTGCTTCTCATTGAGTAAATAACCGGCATTAAGGTTAACGCTCAAATTATCATACTGCCCATTTTTGTTGGTTTTGTCGGTGCCAAGATATTTATAATCATTTTCAGAATCAACATAGGCAATTCCTGCATTTAACGACCATTTATCAGTACCTGTGGAGAGTCCGTAATTTGCCTTTTTGGTATCAAAACTTCCATAGCTCATTCTTAATACCTGATCGGTATGTTGGGTAAAAGATAAGTCATTGCTCAAATGGACACTTCCGCCAATAGCCCCACTGCCGTATTGAACACTGCCGCCACCACTTCTTATCTCGACAGAATTATAGTTGGAATTATTGATCGTATTAAAATCAACTTGACCGTTAAGTTGAGAATTGATATTAATCCCATTCCAGACCACAGCAGTTTGTGAGGCGTTTGTCCCTCTAAAGGATGGCGAAGACACCATACCATAACCATTTTCCTTAAAGTAGATGTTTGAATTATAACGCAACAAATCAGTCAACGACCATGGACTTTTTTCTAAAATAGAATCGTTTAAAGTGGTTATTTTATAGCCAGACGCATAGCGTTTCAACTTCACATCACTCAAGACAACTTCATCCAATTTCTGAATGGAATCCAATTGTGCATGGGCTACATGAAAGTTGCCGATAATCAAAATAAAAAAAATGTAAACTGGTTTTCTCATAATCTAAAGGCCCTTTACCCGAAAGCAGCTTTTGATGACGAAATTGGCAGGTCTCCTGACTTATTTTATGTTATCCTACCTTCCCAGTCGTAAACCAGTGGTAATTGAAGTGATCAACATCTCAAATTGAGCTGCTCAAACATATTGAGCAAAAACTTACAGTTGCGGGAACAGTCCTGGCATTAAACCAGATTCCCTTTTAATTGACATCGATTATGATATCAAACCAAATTCGGTGCAAAACTAAGCATTTTAATCGAAGAAAAAACGATGCCCTTAAAGTTTTAAATCTAGATTCTTGAAGTTGGTCAGACCTGCATTCAATTAAATAATCTTACTTTTGAACTGAAAAAAAATAAAATTTTGAAACACATATCAATTTTACTTCTGTTTTTGGCGTTCTTCACTTGTAAGGAAAACAAAAGTTCAGACCAAAAATTTGAATCACCTAACAATGAAAAGTCCTCCATTACCTATGCCGAAGGATTTAGCATCGAAAACCATGACGGATTTAAGGTTTTAGAGGTCAAAAATCCTTGGCCAAAATCAGATAAATCCTATCGTTATTTAGTGCTGAGCAAAGAGATGGCCGCTAGAATAAAAATAAATCCAAGTGAATACGATGGTGTCATTATCACACCCATCCAAAAAATAGTTGTCACTTCCACCACCCACATTCCTGGATTGGAACTATTAAATGTAGAAAACACCTTGATTGGTTTTCCTGATTTAAAATATGTATCCTCTGAAAAAACCAGAGCGTTAATAGATCAAGGATCGGTAAGGGAATTGGGCAAAAATGAAAATATTAATACTGAAGTATTATTAGAACTGAGACCGGAATTAGTCATCGGCTTTGGAATTGATGATAACAATAAAACCTTTGACAACATTCAAAAAGCCGGTATTCCCGTGATTTATAATGGCGAATGGGTCGAGAAATCGCCCTTGGCAAAAGCGGAATGGATTAAGTTTTTTGGCGTGCTTTTCAATAAAGAAAAAGAAGCCGATGCTGTTTTTAAAGATATCGAAACCGATTATTTAGAAGCTAAAAAAATTGCTCATAATGCCATCAAAAAGCCGACGGTTTTAAGCGGCGCTATGCATAAGGACATTTGGTATTTACCAAGCGGAACCAGTTCGGAGGCCGAACTTTTAAAAGATGCCAATGCCAATTATCTCTGGAGTGAAACTACAGATAAAGGCAGTCTTTCACTCAACTTTGAAATCGTTTTTGACAAGGCTAAAGATGCGGAGATTTGGATCAGTCCTTCGTATTACTCAAGTTTGGAAGCCATTGAAAAAGCAAACGCCCATTACACAAAGTTTAACGCGTATCAGAACAAAGAAGTCTATTCATTCGTCAATACCACAGGAGAAACCGGTGGCGTTTTATATTTTGAAATCGGAATGGCACGACCCGATTTAGTATTAAAGGATTTAATTAAAATATGTCACCCAGAATTGCTGGAAGATTATACACCTTATTTTTTTGAACGTTTAGAGTAAAACTAACTTGAATCAGACCTGACAGGTTTTCCTCCTACGCTTTAGCTTTGGTGGACAAGTTAAAACCTCTTATGTTTGATTTCTTAAAAAGAATTGTTTAAAATACGATTATTTTTGGAGTACAAATTTAAGAAATAAGAACAGGAAGGGGTTACCATTAAAACCTAGACAACATTTTTATGTATGTCCACTCTCAGATAATGACCCTTTCCTGTATTTTCTATGAGTCACGACAGTATTGAGAAACCACGGCTATATGCTTGGATTTCGTATCAACTAAGAGGAAAGACTGTGAGAAAATCCTTATTCTTAATAACTAAAAACAAGAATAATGGTTGAACAAAGAGTATTAAAACAAGTAGTAGGCATTGATATGGGAATGGAAAGCTTCTTTGCCTGTTATCAAGTGAAGGACCAACAGGAACGCATTATAATAAAAGGGACCCAATCGTTCAAGAATGACGGCAAGGGTATGAAAGAATTTCTTTCATGGTGTAAAAGACGTGAAAAGACCATAGCCCCGCAAGCCATTTATGTAATGGAGGCCACAGGTGTCTATTATGAGAATCTAGCCTACTTTCTCTATGAGAACGATCAGAAAGTAAGTGTGCAGTTGGCACAAAAGCTAACCTACTTTGCCAAGAGCAACAACTTGAAGACCAAAACGGATAAAGTAGACTCAAAAATGATTGCCACTTTCGGGATAGAAAAAAACCTAAGGACATCAGATCTGTGGACACCGCCAAGCAAGGAGTTTAAGGTCATAAGGGATCTGTCAAGAGAACATACCAGTCTAAAAAAAGAGTTGACGGCTGCCAAGTGCCAGCTCCACGCCATGAATCACGCGCATGAAACCTATAAAAAAGTAATCGCCATTAAAAAACAGATGATCGACTTTTACGAAAAACAACTAAAGGTTATTGAGAAGGAACTAAAAAAACTAATAAAAGATGATGCGCAGCTCTTTAAGAAGATACAGAACATTGAGGCTGTAAAAGGACTGGGTTTTATCACGATCATAAAAGTGATATCTGAGGTAAACGGTTTTCTGCTTTTTACCAATATCCGGCAATTGGTCAGCTATGCCGGACTGGATATAGTGGAAAGAGAATCTGGGAAATACAAAGGAAAAACCAGGATATCGAAGAAAGGCAACGCAAGGATCAGGGCTGCACTTTACATGCCTGCAGTAGCCGCGGCGACGCACAACATTAATTTGAAAGAATTTTATGAGCGTGTAAATGAAAATCGCACAGTAAAAAAGCAAGGAGTGGTCGCAGTAATGCGTAAACTACTGATTTTAATATATACATTATGGAAAAAGGATGAATGCTACATAGTGGATTACCAGTTAAGTTAAGCTTCGGATAATAAAGAAGGGAAAGTCTTCTTTTTGCACAAAAAAAGCGGAGAAAACTCCGCCCAGTAGATAGACTTCGGTACAACGAATTGGATGAAGCCTTCTTTATATAAAACAAAGATATTAATTTAAAAATAATTAGGATTTAAACACAGTATCTGTCAGGTCTTAAGCTATGGAAAATAAATACACATATCCTTTTCTAATATTGATAGCGTTGCTCATCATGTTTTTTTTCGTGAACATTAGTTTGGGTTCGGTTACCATTCCAACATCTGAAATCTTTAAAGGGTTATTTGGAAAAATTGATAACCAATCCTGGCAATACATCATTATTAATTATCGTTTGCCAAAGGCTTTTACAGCGATTTTAGTCGGTTCAGGGTTGGGAATTTCAGGATTATTGATGCAAACCTTGTTTAGAAACCCTTTGGCTGGACCATTTGTTCTGGGCATCAGTTCTGGTGCTAGTTTAGGTGTAGCGTTGGTTATTTTAGGCTCCGGATTTTTTGGTGGTGTGCTTACATCATTACTGATTTCAAAATGGAGTATTGTTATTGCCGCAAGTTTGGGAAGTTTTTTAGTCTTATTGGCGGTCATGCTTGTGTCATCAAAAGTTAGGGACACCATGGCGATACTTATTATAGGTTTAATGTTTGGAAGCATCACATCTGCTGTTGTCAGCGTCCTTTCCTATTTCAGTTCTGCCGAAAAATTGCAACAATATGTGTTCTGGGGCTTTGGAAGTTTGGGTAATTTATCGTGGAATGAGCTTTTAATTTTCTTTTTAATCTATCTCCTTGGAATTTTAATGGCCACGGTGTCCATAAAAGGTTTGAACACGTTGTTATTAGGCGAAAATTACGCGAAAAGCTTAGGACTCAACTTAAAACAAATCCGGCTTGTGATCATCATCGCCACTAGCTTGTTAGCCGGAACCATTACGGCTTTCGCAGGACCAATTGCATTTATTGGTCTCGCCATCCCGCATATGACCCGTCAAATTTTCCATACCTCAAACCATAAAACCTTGTTGCCGGCTGTGTTTCTATTTGGCGCCATTGTCATGCTCATTTGTGATAGTATTGCGCAATTACCCACGAGTGATTATACACTTCCCATTAACGCTATTACGTCGTTAGTGGGCGCGCCAGTGGTTATTTGGTTATTAGTAAGGAAAAGGAAGATGTTTTTTTAAATAGAAGACGGGTAACTGAAGACGGAAGACCGAGGATGGAAGCCGTGGATATAGGATAGACCAGTTTGGACCTTGATCATAGAAATAGAATATAGACAAATAGATAATAGACAAATAGAATACACTAGTGCTTAAAAATTTGAAACATATCGTGCTTGAAACCAAGAACCTCTCTATTGGATACGCTTCCAAAAAGGAAATTAATATGGTGGGTGGTAATATCAATATTGTTTTACAAAAAGGACAGCTCGTTGGATTGGTGGGTGCGAATGGCATAGGAAAATCGACGCTTTTACGAACTTTGACCAATGTTCAAAAACCCTTGGAAGGCGATATTTACATCAACTCAAAATCGCTATATGAGTATGAACCCGTGGAGTTGGCTAAACAATTGAGCCTTGTGCTCACAGAACAAATTGCCTCAAAAAACCTTTCAGTTTTTGAATTGGTGGCTTTAGGACGGCAGCCCTACACGAATTGGGTGGGAAACTTGTCGCAAACGGATATTGATATCACGAATAGAGCCTTGCATCAAGCAAATATTGAAGCCCTTAAAACTAAAAAATGTTATGAACTAAGTGATGGCCAACTTCAAAAAGTAATGATTGCACGGGCCTTGGCTCAAGATACTGATCTGATTATTTTAGATGAGCCAACCACACATCTTGATATGTACCACAAAGCCTATATTTTAAAATTGTTGCAGAAACTGGCTACGGAAACTGGGAAAACAATTTTGTTTTCTTCGCATGAAATCGATTTGGCCATACAGTTATGTGATTCCATGATTGTGATGACGAAAAATGACGTCGTTTCAGGTCAACCTTGCCATCTTATAGAAAACGGGACGTTCAATACTTTATTTCCGGAAGATTTAATTGCATTTGATGAGAAATCGGGCTCGTTTAGAGTGAGGAAATAATTTTCAGTCTTGAGTCTTCAGTTGGAAGTTGGCAGTTGGCAGTTGGCAGTTATCAGTTAGTAATTATATAAATTGATAGAAATAAATACAATACGAATTTTTGCAAAATTATCGAACTTCTTTGCTCATCCAACTTCAAACTAAAAAATCTATCTTTGAGAAAATTGACATTTTAAATGAACGATAACATCATTTTAATTATAATCATTCTAATCTCTGGCGGCATCGGCGTCTACGTTGGTATCACGATCACAAAGCTCAAAAGTAAAGGCGAACAAAACAGACTTGAAGAGCGCCTAGCTAACTTTCAGCAATTAATTCAAGATTCAAAAGTTCAGTATGAATCGGAAACTAAAAAGATTGAAAGTGACCGAGAAAATATCCGCAGGGAAAAAGAATTTATAAATACGGAATTGACTCGTAAAAATGCGGATTTTGATAATCTCTCTATTAAGAATCAAGAGCAAAAAGCAGAAGTTGAAAAACTACAAGAGAAATTTACCATAGAATTTGAAAATTTAGCCAATAAAATCCTGGAGGAAAAATCGAGCAAATTTACGTTACAAAATAAAGAGAATATTGATGCTATCTTAAAGCCTTTGCAGGAAAAAATTCAGCATTTCGAAAAACGGGTGGAAGAAACAAATAAAGAAGACATCTCCAGAACTGCAGATTTACGTCAACAGATTATAGGTTTAAAAGAACTCAATCTACAAATGAGCAAGGAAACCACCAACTTAACTAAAGCTTTGAAAGGTGACACAAAAATGCAGGGTAATTGGGGGGAATTGGTATTGGAACGTGTTTTGGAACGCAGTGGCCTTCAAAAAGATAGTGAATATTTTGTACAGCAGAGTTTTACATCCGAAGATGGTAGACGCGTCATGCCCGATGTGGTCATTTCTTTGCCGGGTGACAAAAAAATGATTGTTGACTCAAAAGTATCCTTGGTGGCTTACGAGCGCTATATCAATGAACCTGAGGAGTCAGAACGTGCCACACATTTAAAAAACCATTTGTTATCCGTTAAACGACGGGTTAGTGAATTGGGTGAAAAGAATTACCACCAACTCTACGAAATGGAAAGCCCCGATTTTGTATTGTTGTTCATCCCTATTGAATCCGCTTTTGCCATTGCATCTATGGAGTATCCTGCTTTGTATGGTGATGCATTTGAAAAAAATATTATCATCGTCACGCCTACGACCCTTCTTGCGGTTTTAAAAACCATTGATAGTATGTGGCAAAATGAAAAACAAAAAGCAAATGCCATTGAAATTGCAACCCAAGCTGGACGTTTGTATGATTCCTTTGTGAATTTAACCGATGAGTTGATAAAGGTTGGGAATCAAATAGGAACTGTGCAAAAATCGTATGAAAGTGCCATGGTTAAATTAACAGGACGAGGGAATCTCATTACTCGCGTGGAAAACCTAAAAGTACTTGGCGCAAAAGCCAGCAAACAACAAAATGAAAAACTTTTAAAACGTGCTATTGATGACGAATAATAAATACGACGAAACAAAATATAAAAAAGTAGACGCTTCCAAAATATTAATTTCAGAATTGATGCTACCTTCAAATTCCAACTTTAATGGGAAAATTCACGGGGGATACATTCTTAACTTAATGGATCAGATTGCGTTTGCCTGCGCTTCAAAACACTCCAAAACATATTGTGTTACGGCTTCTGTAGATACGGTCGATTTTTTAAATCCAATTGAAATTGGCGAGTTGGTAACTATGAAGGCATCTATCAATTATGTAGGCAACACCTCCATGGTAGTAGGCATCAGAGTTGAAGCTGAAAACATTAGAACGGGTGATATTAAACATTGCAATTCCTCATACTTCACGATGGTAGCAAAAGATTACGATGGAAAATCGGTTGAAGTACCAGGGTTGATTCTCTCTACAAAACACGAAATTAGACGTTTTTTAAAGTGTTTAAAACGCAGTGAAGAAAAAGAATTAAGGCGAATAGAGTTTGAGAAAAAAGATTTTTCACCCAATGATTATTTGCATGTTTTAGAAGGTTATAAGGTTATGGTGGCGATGCCTTGATTTGGTTATCTCATAATTATGCAATACATTTGATTATCACTTAATATCGTGATAATTAATATTATCTTCTCTAACCGTGATAATTATAATTATCACATTTAAAAGCGATAATTATAAAGCTCATCAAAATGACCGTTATGACAAGTATACTAACTGGAGACATCATCAAGTCAAGATCTATAAAAGATCCGGAGATTTGGCTTTCTACTTTGAAAGAAGCGTTGACGACGAGTTCCCAAAACACTGCTCAATGGGAAATATATAGAGGCGATAGTTTTCAATTAGAGCTAGAAAATATTGTTGAAAGTCTGAAAGCAGCCTTATATATCAAGGCGTGCATAAAAACAATAAAAGGGTTGGATGTACGCATTGCCATAGGTATCGGAGAAAAAACCTTCACCGGTAAAAGTGTGGTAGAATCGAATGGAGAGGCATTTCTCTTTTCAGGAGAAACTTTAGAGAATTTGAAAAAAGAAAAAGTCAATCTCAAAATCAAAACCACAAACGAGCAACTAAACGCAGAACTCAATCTCTACTTTAAATTAGCCTTGACTATCATGGATAATTGGACTACAAATTCAGCCGAAATTGTAAAATTATATATGGATCAACCACAGGCCCTTCAAGAAGAACTTGGCAGACAATTAGGCATCAATCAAAATGCGGTAAGCAGCAGACAAAAACGCGCCCATTTAGACCTTATAATGCAGTTGGAACAATTATACCGTCAAAAAATAAAACACTTAATCGTATGATATTTATAAAGCTCATACTCGCCCATCTTATTGGAGATTTTTTCCTTCAACCGACCTCTTGGGTTAAGGAAAACCAAAATAAAAAATTGAAATCGCCAAAGCTATATCTGCATATCGTTATCCATATAGGATTGTTATTTTTGATACTATGGGATCTTTCAAAATGGCCGTTAATCCTGATCATCGGCATTTCACACTTTATTATTGATGCCTTAAAGTTGTCACTTCAAAAGAAAAACACAAAGCGGTTATTCTTCTTTTTAGATCAGTTATTACACCTTTTGGTCCTAATAGCAGTCTATTATCTATTTATAGCACAGGATGTTGTTTTAGCCAATCTAATTACTGAACAGAGCCTCTTCCTCATTACCTGTGTTTTATTCTTGACGCTTCCGGTATCGATCATTATGAAGACCATCTTTTTAAAATGGAATATTTCCAAGATTACGGAAGGCAATGAATCATTAAAAGATGCAGGAAAATATATCGGAATTTTAGAACGCGTCCTGGTATTTGTTTTTGTCATTTTAAATCATTGGGAAGCTGTCGGATTTTTAATTACCGCCAAATCCGTCTTCAGATTTGGGGATCTTAGAGAATCCAAAGAAAGAAAACTGACAGAATACATATTAATTGGAACCCTGATCAGCTTTGGGATTGCCATTTTAATTGGACTACTTTTTCTATATGCAATTCCATTAGTAACATAAAAAAACCACCAACATTAATGTTGATGGCTTTCACAATAATTCTTAAAATCTAACCGTCGTTCTAATGAATATAAGCGGTCATTAGATTCTTATTTACTCAAATACATTTTACGTCTCGCATATAAATTATAAAATTGGTCATCCTTTAGGCTGTCAATAAACAAGATGCTCTCACCAGTACTTTTCATTTCTGGGCCTAACTGTTTGTTGACCGTCGGGAATTTATTAAAAGAAAAAACTGGTTGTTTAATGGCGAAACCTTCAAGTTTTGGATTGAAGTTAAAGTCGGTCACTTTGTTTACTCCCAACATCACTTTTGTCGCGTAATTAACATACGGCTCACCATAGGCTTTTGCAATAAAAGGAACTGTTCGCGATGCTCTTGGGTTAGCTTCAATGATATATACAATGTCATCTTTAATGGCAAATTGAACGTTGATCAATCCCACAGTATTTAATGCCAACGCAATATTTTTAGTATGATCTTTTATTTGCTGTAAGACAAATTCTCCCAAGTTAAATGGCGGCAACGTCGCATTACTGTCTCCAGAGTGGACCCCACAAGGCTCAATATGCTCCATAATACCGATAATATAAACGTTTTCTCCATCACAAATGGCATCCGCTTCAGCTTCAATAGCGCCATCTAGATAACGATCCAGAAGCAATTTATTATCTGGCATTCTTCGCAATAAATTTACCACATGCTCTTCTAATTCATTTTTATTGATGACAATTTTCATGCCTTGACCCCCAAGAACATAAGAAGGACGCACCAAAATAGGGAAATCGAGTACATCAGCAATCGCTAAAGCTTCATCCGCATTGGTAGCGACATCAAATTCTGGATAAGGAATATTATTTTCTTTTAATAGTTTTGAGAAACTACCTCTGTCTTCTGCTAAGTCTAGCGACTTGTATGTTGTACCTATGATTTTAATGCCATAGCGATCCAATTTTTCAGCAAGTTTCAATGCGGTTTGGCCACCCAATTGGACAATAACACCTTCTGGCTTTTCATGACGGATAATATCATAAATATGTTCCCAATAAACAGGCTCAAAATAAAGTTTATCAGAAATATCAAAATCGGTCGATACAGTTTCAGGATTACAGTTAATCATGATGGTTTCATAACCACATTCTGAAGCGGCCATAACACCATGAACACAGCAATAATCAAACTCAATACCTTGTCCAATTCTGTTTGGACCAGAACCTAAAACGATGATTTTTTTCTTATCAGAAACTATGCTCTCATTTCCTGATATTTGTGTTCCGTCTGCAGTTTCTATATCATTTTCAAAAGTGGAGTAAAAATAAGGAGTTTGTGCTTTAAACTCAGCAGCACACGTATCTACTAATTTGTAAATACGATTTATATTAAGTTCATCACGCTTATTATAAACTTGACTTTCTAAGCAGTTCAACATGTGCGCAATTTGTCTGTCGCCATAACCTTTTTGTTTCGCTTCCATCAACAAATCACGTTCAATGGTATCAATAGTAAAAGTTGAAATCTCCTTCTCTAATTGATACATCTCTTCATATTGCTTCAAGAACCACATATCAATTTTTGTGATTTCATGAATACGGCTTAATGGAATTCCCATTTGAATGGCATCGTAAATTACAAAAACACGATCCCAACTTGCGTAGGTTAATTTTTCAATAATCTGATCATAGTTCTTGTATCCCTTTCCGTCAGCTCCTAGGCCGTTACGCTTAATCTCTAAAGACTGCGTCGCTTTATGTAACGCTTCCTGAAATGAACGACCAATAGCCATAACCTCTCCAACAGACTTCATTTGAAGCCCTAATGTACGGTCAGCACCTTCAAATTTATCAAAATTCCAACGTGGTATTTTTACGACCACATAATCTAAAGTTGGTTCAAATAAAGCAGAAGTTGATTTCGTAATTTGATTACTTAACTCATCTAAATGATAACCTATGGCTAATTTTGTAGCAATTTTTGCAATTGGATAACCTGTTGCCTTACTGGCCAATGCTGAAGATCGAGAAACACGAGGATTGATTTCAATGGCAATGATCTCTTCTTTTTCATCTGCACTTACCGCAAATTGCACGTTACATCCTCCCGCAAAGTCTCCAATACTGCGCATCATATGGATGGCCATATCACGCATACGCTGAAATGTTGTATCTGACAAAGTCATCGCAGGAGCAACAGTAATTGAATCTCCCGTGTGGATGCCCATAGGATCCATATTTTCAATGGTACAAATAATAACGACGTTGTCATTTTTGTCTCGCAGCAATTCCAGTTCGTACTCTTTCCATCCAATTAACGCTTTATCAATCATCACTTCGTGAATAGGAGAAACTTCCAAACCACGACTCAGCAATGCGTCGAACTGATCTTCTGTATGTACAAATGATGCACCCTCTCCACCGAGTGTATAAGAGGCTCTAATAACTAAAGGAAAACCAAACTTCTGAGCGATTTCCTTACCTTCTAAATAAGAAGTGGCAGTAGCTTGAGGAGCCATTGGAATACCAATCTTGTGCATTAACTCTTTAAATTGTTCTCTATCTTCAGTAATATTAATGGCATTAATATCCACACCAATAAGTTTTACCCCAAAATCATCCCAGATGCCTTTTTCATCTGCCTCAATACATAAATTCAGTGCTGTTTGCCCACCCATTGTTGGTAAAACGGCATCAATTTGAGGATGTTCTTTTAAGATTTGAATTATAGATTTTGTGGTAAGCGGCAATAGATAAACATGATCAGCCATGGTAGGGTCTGTCATGATGGTTGCAGGGTTAGAATTGATAAGTACGGTTTCTATCCCGTCTTCCCGTAGTGAACGCAAGGCCTGGGTACCCGCATAATCGAACTCGCAAGCTTGTCCGATAACGATAGGTCCTGATCCGATGATGAGTACAGATTTAATGTTTATGTCTTTAGGCATTTTGATGAATTTTGAGTTGCAAAAATAAATATGAATTAGGTACAAAAAAAGGTGTTACACCTAAGTAACACCCCTAATTATTAACAATTGTTAATCATTATTTTTTATGTCTTGTTTCTGAAGATACAGATAGTTTCTTTCTTCCCTTTGCTCTTCTACGTGCAAGGACTTTTCTACCATTAGCAGAAGCCATTCTTTCTCTAAAACCGTGTTTGTTTACTCTCTTTCTTTTCGATGGTTGAAACGTTCTTTTGCTCATTGTCTTGTATCTTTAAAAATAATGCGTGTATAGTCTAAAATAGTGTCTTGATTCTTTCCCCAAAACTGCGGGCAAATATACAAAGACTTTTTACTTTGGCAAATCTAATTTTAAAATATTTTTATAATTTCAATTACGATCAATTTAGGTGCAAAAATGAACAAAATAATATAACCAAATTCGATCTAATATCATAAAATAGCGATGCAAACTTAAAAAAAATTAGTTTCTTTGTGCTTTGAAATAGACATTTTAATCCGATACATGAAGGTTTTTATCATTTTGCTTGTTTTTCTTTCATTCTTAGGAGCTAGCGCTCAAAAAATGCTCCAATACGATCTTAAAATAAATGACACTTTTAACGTTGAGCAGCAGGCCAAACAGCATATTTCCCAAGAAATTAATGGTAATGACCAAGTTATTGATAATAATTTAAAGAGCAGGATGCAATTTAAAGTGATTAAAGTAGAACAAAATGTCATCACATTTGAAATGATTTTTAAACACATGAAAATGACCATGAGTTCTCCATCACTTGGCGAATTGATGAACGCTGACACTTCTATCGACGATGAAAGTGACCTCACTTCAAAAATGTTTAAAGGCACTTTAAATATTCCTGTAAATATGGTTATGGAAAGAACCGGAAAAATTCAATCTATTTCTGGAGGTGATAAATTAATCGCTTCCATGTTTAAAGCGGCTGGCATTATTGATGAAGCGGCTATTGAAGCGAATAAAGCACAGTTTGAAAAACAATTCGGGAGCGATGCCCTTTCTAATAGTTTTGAGCAAATGACTTATTTTTTACCAGCCCATTCTGTGAAAGTGGGTGGCACTTGGGAGAATGTGTATCAAGGGGATTTGAAAGCGATAAATAAATGGAGTTTGGCATCATACAATGATGATACTTATTCAGTCTCAGGAAATTCTGATGCTACAATGTCCAACATTGATGAAAACGTCACGATGGTACTTACTGGCAATCAAAAAACGATTATTAACGGAAATTCAAATTCAGGACTTTTCAAGGAAATTACTGTGGAAGGCGTTTATATTGGCGACACACAAGTGAATGCTGGAAACATGACGATACCTACTAAAATAACATCTACAATTACTTATAAAATATTAAACTAGACCATGTACAATAAAAATATAAAACTCGCTATAACTGCTCTAATCGTAGCTTATGCCATTTATCAATTTACTGAAGGGTATATTGGCAATGGCATCATGTTTATGTTACTATCCACTATTTTTGTTTTTCTCTATTTTAAGAACGAGTTTATCTTATTGGCTTTTTTAAGATTGCGAAAACAAGATTTTGCAGGCGCCAAACGTTGGTTAGATAAAATTAAAAATCCATCAAGTGCATTGGTTAAAAAACAAGAGGGTTATTACAATTATCTTCATGGCATTATGGTGTCTCAAACCAATATGAATGAAGCTGAAAAATATTTCAAAAAAGCACTGACACTCGGTCTTTCTATGGACCATGATATGGCTATGGCAAAACTTAACCTTTCTGGAATAGCTTTTAGTAAGAGACGCCCACAAGAGGCTAAATTACTCTTGAATGAGGCTCAAAAACTGGATAAGCGTAACATGTTGGCTGATCAAATTAAAATGATGAAAGACAATATGAAAAAAGCACAGATGCCAAATCAACATTACGGCGGAAACAGACAAGGAAGACGTCGTTAGATCGTAACTATATTTTATTGGGTGTTGTTTGGCGTGATTGCCTCATTTTCTGCCACTACATCTTTCATCTTTACTGCTCAAAAATCATGTATTGGGTGTAGGCCTTAGCTTCTCATTTAATGGCTGTTTCATATTAGGATTTCAATTTCGACTCGGTCACTAAGCTTAATCAAAGTAGCAATTGCGCCTTGGATATACGCTCTTCCATTAAATGGTGATATATTGACCGTATTTTTCATTAACATTAACAATGTTTTTCAATCCCTCATAGATAAGTTTAGTTAGTGTATCAAGCAATTTGTTCCTGAAACAGAGGTTTTCGCTGAAAAGACTTATAAAGTGGTTTCTATATTATTGACAAATCACACTGTCAATTTTGAGCACGGCATCCTAAATAATTAATGCTAAAAAAAAATTTCTAAATTATAGCAACGGCGCCCAAAGTCGGCAATAAGATTCTTTAAATTTCTCTATTTTCGGTCTGTTTAACCATCTTTCTCTATCAATGATTTCACTATCATCTAAATCCTCAAAGAAGTGCGATTTCAGTTCCAAACTTTTATCTTTATTGTAAATAATTGCATTGATTTCAAAATTGATATTAAAACTTCTATAATCCATATTTGTGGTGCCCACCGTACTGAATACATCGTCAATCACAATAGTCTTAGCATGTATAAAACCTTTGCAA
>JBBSRC010000037.1:0-36547 GCA_038243395.1 Flavobacteriales bacterium
AAACAGATCCAGATTCAATTGGCTAGGTAATTAACATGCCGTCCCTCTGGGACTCTGTATATTCTATCTGTGTGAATGCTATTAATATTTCGCCCCTCTAGAGCTGTAATGTTTAAACTATGTTTCATGCCACTTTCCAGAAACTTGTGAGTCGCTTATCCGAGCAAGTCGTAGGATTTCTACATCATAAACAGATCCCAATTAAACAATTGCCTAGGTAATTAATATGTCGTCCCTCTGGGACTCTGTATATTCTATCTGTGTGAATGCTATTAATATTTCGCCCCTCTGGGGCAGTAAAGGTTTAAACTGGGTTTCTGTTCGTTTTCACATAACTTGTGCGAATCGTTTATATATAACCAATCGAATGATTTCAAAAACCCAATCAGAATTCAAATTAACAATGGCCTATGTAATTTAACATGCCGTCCCTTTGGGACTTAATCTAATTTATTTATGCTATTATTATTTTGCCCTTCTGAAATATTTTAGCTTGAAGATTTTTAAATAAACGGATTGTTATCTGCCTCCTAATTCAAAAGCAAATCATCAAAAGCACCCCATCTCACAATTTTTACCTTAAAGTTTCAGATTGCACAACGCGTGTTGCTATCTTTGCCCACTGAATCTTTTTCCTAAAAACTATGTTTATACAGACCCTTGACATTTTGGGGACTATTGCTTTTGCAATTTCGGGTGTATCGGTTGCAATGAACAAAAGAATGGATGCTTTCGGCGTTCTGATTATTGCTTTTGTGACCGCAGTTGGTGGTGGAACACTACGTGACGTGCTAATTGGGCTAACGCCGGTAACTTGGATGACCAACATGACTTACGTTTATGTGATATTCGCAGCCACGGTTTTTACAGTTGTTTTCAAACAAAAAATAAATTATTTACGGACTTCCTTGTTGCTTTTTGATACCATTGGTATTGGTCTTTACACTGTCGTAGGTATCGAAAAAGGAATAGCAGCTGGCTTACACCCCATAATTTGTATCTCCTTGGGCACGATGACCGCTTGTTTTGGTGGTGTGATCAGAGATATGTTATGTAATGAAATTCCCGTGATTTTTAGAAAGGAAATTTATGCAACAGCATGTATTTTGGGGGGCATAACCTATTTTATTTTAGACCGATTTCCCATAGATGATAATATCATTTTTATGATTGCTGGGGCTATTGTGATGGCGGTTAGATTGATTGCAGTAAAATTCCAGGTTAGTTTGCCAAGTTTATATAGAAGGGAAGATCGTGTTTAGGAGAAATCCAAGACTTCAGTTGAATTGAATTATCCCGATTAATACTCAATAAATTCTTGTTATCAATTTCAGTTCGTTTATCTCACAAATTTGTATTAAGACGGAATATGTGTTTGTACTAATTTGTTAAATTAGTGTCTAAGAAAACGCTGCAGTTAGTTCGATTAAGTTCAGGCAATGTCTCCGAATAATTTTATAGAAAATTCGTTTGGGTATTTAACATAAAAAAAAGCCACGTTTCAAAAAAAACGTGGCTTTCAATTTTATAAGAAAAACTATATCTAACTTTTCGGAACTGGGAAACCTCGATCTCTCATCAGTGCCTCAATTTTTGCGTCACGACCTCTAAATAGTCGGTAAGCTTCTGCTGGATCCATGGAGTTTCTTGGCGCAAATAAGTATTTCACTAATTTGTCAGCCATTTCTTTATCGTAGAATCCGCCTGGTGCATCCTTAAACGCTTCCGATGCATCTGCGGTCAATACATCTGCCCACATATAGCCGTAATAAGCTGTAGCATATCCTTCTCCTGAAAAAACGTGACCAAATTGTGGCGTTCTATGACGCATAACCAATTCTTTTGGCATGTTCATTTCTTTTAAAGTTTCACGCTCAAATTTGTCGATATCAATATTTTCTGGATCCGCCAAATGTAATTTCATATCCATCAATGCTGAAGCTAAAAATTCGGTAGTTCCAAAACCTTGGTTAAATGTGGATGCCTTTTTGATTTTAGCCACCAATGCTTCTGGAATGGGTTCGCCAGTTTTGTAATGTACCAAAAACTGATTAATCACTTCGTCTGTAGATAACCAACGTTCCAATAACTGTGATTGGAATTCTGTGTAATCCCTCACACCACCATTTAGCGTTGGGTATTTAACATTAGATGAAAAGAAATGTAATGCGTGTCCAAATTCATGGAAAAAAGTAGTGGCATCATCCCAAGATACTAAAACAGGCTCGCCCGGAGCAGGTTTTACGAAATTGGAGTTATTGGATGCTAGGACTGTTTTGTCGCCATCAAAAGTAGTGTGGCTTCTGTAAGTGGTTGCCCATGCTCCAGAACGTTTGCCTTGACGTGCAAATGGATCTAAATACCACAAACCAATATGTTCGCCAGAATCTTTATCTGTCACATCCCAGACTTTCACATCTTCATGGAAAACAGGTACAGATCCTTCTGGAACTGGGGTAAACTCGTAATTGAATAAACGTCTTGCGGTGTAAAATAAGGCTTGGGTTAATTTATCAAGCTGCAAGTACTGCTTCACTTCTTCGCTATCCAAATCATATTTGTCTTTACGAACTTTTTCAGCGTAGTATCTGTAGTCCCATGGTTCAATAGTGATTTTGTCGCCATTAGTATTCGCTACCGCTTGCATGTCGGCTACTTCTTCCTTAACTCTTGCAATGGCAGCTGGCCAAACAGCCATCATCAAGTCCATCGCATTCTCAGGATTTTTTGCCATGCGGTCTTGTAAGCGCCACTCCGCATAATTGTCGTACCCCATCAATCCGACGCGTTCCTTACGAAGTCTTAAGATTTCAGCAATTAACTCCTTATTATCAAATTCGTCGTCATTGTCTCCGCGAGAATAGTAATTGCTCCATACTTGCTTGCGTAATGCGCGTTCGGTAGAGTACGTCAAAAAAGGATCTATCGAGGAACGTGTGTTGGTTATGGCATATTTTCCCTCTTGACCATTATCTGTTGCAATTTGCGCAGCTGATTTTACAAACGATTCAGAAAGTCCGCCAATTTGGTCTTCATTCAAATACGTCACATAATTTTCTTCATCATGTAAAACGTTGTTTGAAAATTTCGTGTAAATCGATGAAAGTTCTTTATTAATTGCGGCGAAACGCTTTTTTTTCTCTGCATCCAAGTTGGCACCATTCATTTCAAAGCTTTTGTAGGTCAAATCAACCACACGTTGTTGATCAGCTTCTAAAGGCGTTTCTTGAGACGCATCATAAACCGATTTAATTCTCTGGAAAAGTTTTTCGTTTTGCGAAATTTTAGAACTGTACTCCGATAGTTTAGGCGCTAATTCCGTTTGTAAATCTCTAAATTCAGGAGAAGATACGTTACTGCTCATGATTCCGTAATATGTAAAAATGCGTTCTAGTTCTTTGCCAGAACGTTCCATGGCCGCAATAGTATTTTCAAAAGTTGGCGCTTCTGGATTATTAGCGATTTTTTCAATATCTGCCAACCCAAGTTCCATGCCTTTTTCCATGGCTCCCTTGACATCCTCGACTTTCATTTTGTCAAATGCAGGAACGCCATCATAAGGACCTGTCCATTCTTGAAGTAGGGCATTGTCATTTTTAGCCATAGTGTCTTCTTTTTTTTCTTCATTCTTACAGCTCGAAAAAGCAATAAGCGCACATAAACTCAAGGTTTTAATGTGTTTTAAGTTGTGTTTTGTCATTTATTTTAGTGTTGATTTTTAAAGAGTTCCAAGATATTCATTTAAAGACTCAATTTTCTTAATTAATTTATAATTTCTACTTTCCGGATATAGACGTTTTTTAATGGCCACTCACCATCATCGGTTGGTTGAGCAGCGATTTTATCTACGACCTCCATGCCACTAATCACTTTTCCAAATACGGTGTAATCGCCATCCAGATGATGGGCGCCATCTTGTTTCTGGACGATAAAAAACTCATAAGGAGAAGCCAATTTATAGGCGTTCTCAATCTCGCTGCTGGGCATGCTGATCACACCTCTGTCATGCAAAAAACCGCGTTTTGTGTCTGGCGGGAGTAAATATTTTCCAATTTTTTGTCGTCTTTCGGCAATGGACATGTCATCACTATTACCACCTTGAATAACGAAGTTGTTAACGATCCTGTAAAATTGGGTGTTGTCAAAATACCCTTGTTTGATTAAGAAAATGAAATTGGCACGGTGAAACATCGTTTCGTTAAACAGCTGAATGTCGATCTTCCCAAAATCGGTAGTGATGCGTATTTTGTTTTCCTTGTTTTCTTTTTCGTACTCCAAAAAGAAATCCATTGCATTTTTATCGGTAAGCTTTGAGGATTTACGTTGTTTCGTCGGTGTTGCATCTTTCTTGACCTGGATTTTTTCCGTAGTCAAGGAATCAGTGTTAGAATTATTTCTTTTTTGTTGAGATTGTTTATCTTCACAGTTAAGAAGTATAAAAAACACGCTAATGATCATTAAAATTCTCATATGTAAATGAATTTTGATACATTTTTAAAATCGATCTCAAAAATAGAACATATTACACTTCCAGGGCACGCTTCGCAAGTTAAAATGTCGCCTTCTTATCGTCTCCAACTGATTGAGAAACAAGGTAAACTTATCAAAGATGCTCGAAAAGCAGGCGTGATGGCTTTATTTTACCCTGATAGAGAGCACTGTACAAAATTGATCTTGATTTTGAGGAAAACGTATAGTGGGGTGCATTCTGCGCAGGTTGGTTTTCCTGGAGGCAAGCTTGAAATAGAGGATCCATCATTAGAATATGCTGCGCTCAGAGAAACCTTTGAGGAAGTTGGTGTTCCCATTGAAACTATGATCGTCCTAAAGGCCATGACTTCCGTATATATTCCACCAAGTAATTTTATGGTATATCCTTTTCTAGGAATTACCCATATAACACCTCAGTTTTTGAAGCAAGATGATGAAGTGGAGGATTTGATTGAAGTGACGCTTGACGATTTTCTCAACGAGGCCAACGTTAGTTCGCAAATGCTCATGACCTCGTTGGAAAAAGAGGTGGAGGTACCGGTTTTTAAGTTAAACGGACATACCGTTTGGGGCGCAACTGCCATGATGCTCAGTGAAATAAAAGACTTGTTAAAAAAAGTGATCTAAGTTACGGATTTTACTAAATTTGTTTTCTAAGGTAAGTTGAGATGGCAAACATCTCAAATAGCATATCATAATCGTAAATAAAAATAATGGGATTATTTAAAAGAAACCCTTTTGGTCATATTCTTCTTGTAAAGAAATGGATTATACGTATCCTGGGCGCCGTGACCCACAGGCGTTTTAGAGGATTTAATGAACTTCAAATCGAGGGTTCTGAGATTATTAGAAATCTGCCCGAAACCAATGTGCTTTTCATTTCCAATCATCAAACTTATTTTGCAGATGTTGTCGCCATGTTTCATGTGTTCAACGCAAGTTTGAGTAATCGGGAGGACAATATTAAGAATATCGGTTATATATGGCAACCAAAAGTGAATGTGTACTACGTTGCTGCTAAAGAAACCATGAAGGCGGGGTTATTGCCAAAAATATTCGCTTATGCCGGCTCTATCAGCATTGAGCGTACGTGGAGAGCAGAAGGCAAAGAAATTAATCGCCAGGTAAAGGTGAGCGATATCACAATGATCTCTAAAGCTCTGGATGATGGTTGGGTTATTACCTTTCCGCAAGGTACCACGACGCCTTTTAGGCCTATCAGAAAAGGAACGGCACATATTATTAAGCGCTACAAACCAGTGGTCGTTCCGGTTGTGATTGACGGTTTTAGACGTTCTTTCGATAAAAAGGGACTTCGGGTCAAAAAGAAAAATATTCTACAGTCTATGGAGATTAAAGCGCCATTGGTTATCGATTACGAAAATGAAACCATCGATCAGATTGTCGAGAAAATCGAATACGCGATTGAACAACACCCTTCCTTCCTAAAAGTCATTCCACAAGAGGAACTCAAGGCTCAAGAAGAGTTGAACAAGCTTAGGAGATATAAAGTGGAAGAGTAGAAATCCTCTAAGTTTAGATTACATTTCTAATTTTCTCAATTCCTTATAATTCCTATTCAGTTTTCTCAACAGAAACCCGTATATCAACCAATAAAGAAACAGCATAATTCCTGCAAAAACAGTAAGTACTCCGGCAACAAGCAGGATAGTCTTGGCATAGAATATAAATGCTTCGCCATTGGCGGCAGCGGTCTTGGCTTTACTGATAAAGACCTGGTTCTGTCCAAATTCGATATAAGAAACAGCTACAGCGGTAACAACGATAAAAGCTAAGTTAAACAACACGTAGTTTTTTACCGTTCTGCGTGTTTTTAAAATGTTTTCCATCAATATCTTTGCGCTGTCCGTAACTGATATCTTTTTGAAATTTCTATAAAATAGAAACAGAAAATAAGCCAATATCATATAGTTTAACACAGTTAATGGTATGAGCAGGGAATCAGAGTCCATCCTATCAAAATTTTGAGCGTGTTTATTGTCTTTTAATAGAAGGGAAAGACACGTCCATAGGGCAAACTCAAATAAGCTGATGATAAAGATCCATTTCACTATCGAAGATGATCGTTTAAGGATCATTTTATATATATCGTTAGAAGAAACTTTAGGATACTGAGTGTCCTGCTGTTTCCAATGTTTTTTTAGTAATTCTAATTCATCCATATAATTACGGATTAAGTATTGTTCTTAATTTGTTTTTGATTCTATTCATTTTCACTCTGGCATTAACTTCACTAATTCCCAAGGTTTCACTTATTTCTCGATAATCTTTTTCTTCTAAATAAAGAAAGACGAGCGCTTTTTCGATATCATTCAATTGATATACGGCTTGGTAAAGAAGCTTCAATTGTTGTTCTTCAGTATCATCAAATTCTTCTGCTTTAATTTTAAACTGGAAGGTTTCCAATTCATAGGTATTGATTGTACGCTTTGATTTTCGATATAAGGTAATGGCAGTATTTAACGCCACACGATACATCCAAGTGCTAAATTTCGCGTCGCCTCGAAACTTCGGATATGCTTTCCAAAGCTGTATCGCGATCTCCTGAAACAAATCATTATGTGCGTCCCTATGGTTTGTATATAGTCTACAAACTTTGTGCACAATATTTTGATGCTCCTCAAGCAACGCGACAAAATTATGTTCTAATTCTTTGTCCAAATCTGGTAGTTAGTTATACTGTTAGTATAGAAATTGAAAGGATTGTTACAAAAATAAGAGGTTATTTTAAAAATATTATTTGTGATTTTACGGTTAAATAGATGGTTTGTATAAAACTTCTTAACGGGCTGGTATAAAGATCTTTAAAGGTTCACTATTGACAAAAGCTATCGGTGTTTTAAAAGCCCTTTAACAATTAGTAATTGGGCTGAGCCATAGGTAAGCATGATGCTGATACCGGAAAATCTTAAAGGCATATAAAATTTATTCAAGGCCAAAATGCTGTCTGAAATCACGAATAATATAGCGCCTATAAATACGTAAGTAAAACTTTTTTGAGTCACTTTTTTCTCTCTCAGAAATGCAGAAATTACCATTAATAAAATGACGCCTATATAAAAAATTACGGGAATTAATAAATCCTCTAAGTTGTTTTTGAGCAGATAAAAAAGACCGAAGGCATAAATAGTTAAAATGAAAATGAGCCCAATAGGATTTGTTTTAGGATTTCTATCTCGGAAAAATACCAAACAATAAAATACGTGAGCTAGGAAAAATGAAACCAATCCGAACATAAAATAATTTGGAGATTTGTTGACAAACATTAAAAAGACATCGCCCATTAAAGAAAAAATAAGTGCCAACAAAATTTGGAATTTCATTTTTAAAATCATGGTTTTGCTCTGGACAAAAAAATAGAAAATTAGGGATATTAGTAGCGAAGGTTTTGTAAAATAATGCCATTTGGATAAACTTTCAATGCTTCCGCAGATGAGCTCTACAAAAAGAAGAAACATGAATATAATGGTAAATTTTCGTTCAGTATTGGTCTGCATCGCTTGAAATTTGTTTCCAAGATACTAAAATACCGGAATTATGGATCTAATAGATGATTGTCCCATTCATCCTCAAATTTTGACAGTTCAGAATTTAAGAATTTTCATTTCGCTTGATTCGATACACATTTGTATTATCAATTAAATAATCGAGACTTATGAAAGCATGTTGTGCAATATTCTTTTTCATTATAACTTCAATCGGTTTTACACAAACTACAATTTCAGGAAAAGTTTCAGATCCAAAAGGTTTGCCGATAGAAGGTGCGAATGTATATCTTGAAGGGTCTTACGATGGCGGGTCTACAGATGCCTCTGGTGTATTTTCTTTTACTACCAACGAAACGGGAACGAAAACATTGGTAGTATCCTTTCTCTCTTTTGAAACCTTTAAAAAGCTCGCTGAGGTCAAAACAATGACTGATTTGCAGATTGAATTAACGGAAGATTTTAATACCTTGGATGTTGTTGTACTTTCTGCCGGAACTTTTGAAGCAGGTGATTATAGTAAGGTTTCTGTACTAAAACCTTTGGATGTGGTGACTACAGCGAGCGCTTTGGGCGATTTTGTAGGTGCGTTACAAACTTTACCTGGTACTACAACCGTTGCGGAAGATGGACGTCTATTTGTCCGCGGGGGCGAGGCTGAAGAAACCCAGATTTTTATTGACGGTATTCGTGTGTTCGCACCGTATACGCCCACAACCAATAATACGCCAACCCGAGGACGCTATTCGCCGTTTTTATTTAATGGCATTACCTTTTATACAGGTGGCTATTCAGCAGAATATGGCCAGGCGCTTTCTAGTGTTTTGTTGCTTAACACCATAGATGAAGCAGATCAAAATAAAACAGATATTAGCCTTATGACCTTAGGTGGTGGCATCGGAAATACGAGAAAATGGGCAAAAAGCTCCTTGAGTGTGAATGCCTCTTATATTAATCTGGCGCCTTATGTCGCCCTATTTCCGGGTAGAAATGACTGGGGGAAACCTTTTGAAGCGGTTTCTGGTGAAGCAGTATTTAGACAACAATTTGATCGTGGGTTAATAAAGTTTTACACCGCTTTTGATACGTCCAATTTTGAATTGACCCAAGAGGATATCAATTATTCGGAAGGTGACCACTTTAACCTCAAAAATAACAACCTTTATTTTAATGGTTTTTATCAAGGCATGTTGACCGATGTTTGGTCTGTATCTGGAGGATTAAGTTACACCCACGGTCAAACCAATGTTGTCGTTTTGGACAGTGACATAAGCAACACTGAAAATTCCTATCACGCCAAATTGAAGTTTAAACGCCGATTTAGCAATGGATTTAAGTTGAATTTTGGTGCTGAATATCTGTCGACCCATTTTAATGAAGAATACCAAGATTGTTCAGTAACTTCTACCAACTACGGATTCTCAAATGACATTGCTGCCACTTTTGTTGAAGCAGATGTCATTTTCTCAAAAAAGTTGGCTCTGAAAGCGGGGATAAGAGCAGATTATAGCCAGTTATTTAAATCTACGGAAGTAGCACCGCGATTGTCAATGGCTTATAAAACTTCTAAAATGACTCAAATTTCATTGGCTTATGGTAACTTTTATCAAAACCCAAGTAATGATATTTTAAAGTTTGACCAGAATCTTAAATCACAAAACACGACGCATTTTATTCTCAATTATCAATACAATGCTGAAGGCCGTATTTTTAGAGCGGAGGCTTATTATAAGAATTATAAACGACTGGTAAAATATGATACTGAGCTTTTGGATTTTGATAGCCATTTTGATAATTCGGGGAGTGGTTATGCAAAAGGGATTGATTTGTTTTGGCGCGATAATAAAAATATCACAAATGTTGATTATTGGGTTAGCTATTCCTTTCTGGATACGGCACGAGATTATAAAAATTACCCCTACGCTTCGCAACCTAGTTTTGTAAATACACACAACTTATCTGTGGTGGGCAAATATTGGATTGGGGATTTAAAAAGTCAAGTTGGCTTCAGTTATGGCTTTGCTTCTGGTAGAAATTATACCGACCCCAATCATGACGGATTTCTAAATGCCAAAACAAAATGTTATAATAATCTGAGTTTTAATTGGGCTTATTTATTGAGTGCTCAAAAGATTCTTTATTTCTCAGTGAATAATGCCTTAGGCTTAAAAAACATCAATGGCTATCAGTTTTCGAATATGGCTGATCTGAATGGAAATTTTTCAAAAAGAGCATTGCGTCCAGCGGCGGACCAGTTCTTTTTCATTGGATTCTTTTGGACAATTAGTGATATGGGAATAGATAATCAACTGCAGAATTTATAGATCTGTTGGGCTTATTTAGTTGAGTTTTTTAGAACTGTGGAATTATTGAATACCGCTTTCTGCGTAGAAAACCCCTTTTGCATTTTTTTATTTAGGCTTGCAAAAGCCATTAATTAATTGATTAATTCATGAACTATCATTCTTTAAAATTCCGTACGAAAATTGCTGACTTTTATAAAATCAAATTTTTCATGAAATTTAGGTATTTCAGTTGATATTCTCAGAGCTCAGATTTTTTTCGGCTTAATGACAGATCAACCAAATAAATAATAAATTCCACTTAAGAATATTGCCAGAGCTGAATATCTGAAAATATATTTTGATTTTCCTTATCGTATAGAAATATGTAAAATGTTGAAATTAGGTATAGAATTCCATAAAATATCAAAAGTGTTTTATTGAATTCCTTTGTTTTTACTATTTCGGTATTAAATTCTGTTTTCATTTCTCAAATTACGTGCTATCTGATCGGAAGGTGGTTGTGAAAATCATGAAAATGCTATAATAATTTTCCGCACTTTCATTTAATCCTTTTGATGGTATTTTGATTCGATTCCGTTCTCAGTCAAAACACCTTCTTTCCCGTTACCACTCCATTTTAAAGCATCTTTTCCATATTCTGCACCTTTTGCCCACGCAGTTGTTTGTTCGAGCGTAACATTTGTTTTGTTGTCTTTTTTAATGTTTACAAATCGCTTGTCGAATTTGCTGAAGTAGGTTACGGTAATGTCTTCTTTATTGTTGGTAAAAGTGTATTGTAACGGACTGATGACCACTAATTTCATAGTTTGTTTTCCATCTGAAAATGTGCCATCATTATTTCTGCTGGTCCATTTAAAATTTCCTTTTTCGTATTCTGCACCTTTTGACCAGGAGGTGGTTTGATCCAATACCAATTCTTCTTGATTGTCCCGTTTTATTTTGACCTGCAGTCTGTCGTTTTCCTCAAAGAAAGTGACATCAAAAATTTCTCCGTTATCGCTCTTATAAAGATAGTCGTGAGCATGTGCATTCATATTTAAATTTGAGTGTGGATCCGAATGGGAATGTGAATGTGGGTCTTTTTCAGATTTAACTTCAGTTTCGAGAACGGGTGTTTTTGTTATGTTGATTTCTTTCTCTTCTTGTTGGTCGGACTGATTTTTACAAGCTGAGAAGGAAATTAAAAGAAATAATAAAATGATGTTATGTTTCATGGTTTATATAAAATTTGATTTGTAATTTATTTATTAATAAGACTCAGCCCTAAAAAGTCTTATACTTTCACGACTCATTTTTTGTTTTGAGCTTTTCAATTTGTTTCAGGGCTTTTTCTAAATCCTCTTTTGAAGCCGGTTCGGGCATTTGTGATTTTGAGCCTTCGGGTTCAAATGATAATTCTACATAATACGGAAAATGATCAGAGTCTATCGATTCGCAAGCTCTTAGGGCTACTAATCTAAATTCAGGCGAGACAAAAATATGGTCTAAGGGCCATCTTAAAAAAGATTTTTTCGCATTAAAGGTATTATAAAATCCTCTACCAACTCTAACATCTAACAATTCACTGGTATTTTGAAACAAAAGTGTTGTTGGTGACCAAGGAATATCGTTGAAATCGCCAATAACTATTACAGGAAGCTGTGATTCTCTTGCTAGCTTTGAGGTTTTCATAAGTTCGGCATCCCGGTCGGTCGATAAGGGGTTTTCCTGAGGCATTGGTGGCGTAGGATGGACGGCGAAAAGTTGGATCACATCGCCCGAAGGTAATCTCAGTTTGCTGTGGATGGAGGGGATGGAATCGGTAACCATAAATTTAATTTCAGGTTGGATGAGTTCAAATTTGGAATACATCAAAATACCATAGGTATTATCTAAAGGCAGTTCAACCTTATATTTATAGTCGACCGACAAATGTTTTACAATGACATCCTGCCAACGATTATTAGCTTCGGTAAACACCATCACATCAGCGTTGAGTTCTTTAATAATAGCGATTAAGCGCTCATTATTTTCGTTTTTTTGGAGGACGTTGGCTGTGAGTAATTTAATTTTTGAAGTCTTGGTATTGATGGTGGCATCCAGAACTTCTTTTTTATAAAGCAAAGTATAAGGAACTATCTTTGAAAATTGAAAGATGAAGCATCCGATAAGTGTAGCGATAAATAAGTAATCTTTTGAACTTTTGAAATCGAATTTTACAAAATATATAAGGATCGCAATAAAAGTGAGTGTTGTGAGCTGGATCAGCGGGAAGTCGAACATGCGTATCCACCAATAATCTGAAGGAATTAACGGCAACAAGGTAAAAAATGTAGTAGTACAACCAAAACCGATTAAAAATTTTTTTAAAGTCACTATTTTTAAATTTTAGGATAAAGTAATTAAATTTTTGCCAATAATAGGATTGCTGCAACAGAATAAGAGGATTTGGGTTAAATCTTTTACGATTTGAAACACTATAAATAATTTAGAATAAAGATCTTGCTTAAAAGTCGAAATTATGAAAACTACTTATCAAAATTGTATCGAAGCCTGCCAAAAATGTTTAGTAGACTGTCAAAATTGCCTAATTATGATGGCTGGAATGAAAAGTATGAACGATTGTCCAAAATGTTGTGTACAATGTATAGACGCCTGTTTAGTTTGTATTAAAATGATGGCAGCAGATAGTGAGTATGCTGCGCGATACTCTAAGTTATGTGCCGAGATTTGTGATTGGTGTGCAGAGCAATGTGAGGCACATGATCATGAGCATTGTCAAATATGTGCTGAGTCTTGTAGAGCATGCGCGGAAGAATGTAGAATAATGGCTGCTTAATTCTATCTTATATATATCTTTAGCCTATGGCAATACTTGGAAATATCATTAAAGGATTTATAGACATCAAAGATTCTTTTTCTTCAAAAAAAAATTCTATTGAAGAGCAACAAGAGGTTCTCAAAAGGCTTTTAGCAAAAGCGAAAGATACCGCGTTTGGAAAGCATTACGAATTTGAATCGATTTTGGAAGCGGACAATCCTTCAACGGCGTTCGCAAATGCGGTGCCTTATTTTGATTATAATAAAATCAACGAAGAATGGTGGTATCGACTTCACAAAGGTGAAGATAATATCACTTGGCCAGGACATCCTAAATATTTTGCTTTGAGTTCTGGAACCACCGGTAAATCAAGCAAACGCATTCCTGTCACTGACGAAATGATTGATGCCATTAAAAACACAGGAATCCAACAAGTATTTGCATTAAGTAATTTTGATTTTCCGGCAGATTTTTTTGAAAAGGAAATCATGATGCTTGGCAGCTCTACCGAATTAAAGGAAGAGAATGACCATTTGGAAGGCGAAATTAGTGGGATCAGTGCCAGCAATATTCCGTTTTGGTTCAGAGGTTATTATAAACCGGGAGATGAAATTTCTAAAATTGACGATTGGGATCAGCGCGTACAACGTATTGCAGAAAATGCCAGGAATTGGGATATCGGTGCTCTAAGTGGTATTCCGTCATGGATGGAGTTAATGCTGCAAAAGGTTATTAAGCATCACAATGTAGAGCACATTCATGAAATTTGGCCAAACCTGCAAGTGTTTACATCTGGAGGTGTTGCTTTTAGTCCCTATGAAAAGAGTTTTAATGCGCTATTAGGAAAACCAATTACAGTCATTGATACATATTTGGCATCAGAAGGTTTTATTGCTTTTCAAGCCAGACCTGAGACGGAAGCCATGAAATTGGTTACCAATGAAGGAATTTATTTTGAGTTTGTGCCTTTTAAACCAGAATATATCAAGGAAGATGGGTCATTAGTCAATAACGCACCGTCTGTGACTTTAGCTGAGGTAAAGTTAAATCAAGATTACGTGTTATTGATGAGTACAGTCAGTGGTGCCTGGCGATACGAAATTGGAGATACGATTGCGTTTACCGATTTAGAACGCTTTGAAATAAAAATAACCGGACGTACCAAGTTTTTCTTGAACACCGTAGGGTCACAATTATCTGTCAATAAAATGGATGATGCTATGAAGCATTTGGAAAATCAATTTTCTACAAAAATCCCAGAATATACCATCTGTGCTAAACGTTGTGAAGACAATGAGTTTTACCATTGCTGGTACGTGGGCACAGAAGATAAGCTTAATGAGGAACAGATGGCTGAGCAGTTGGATGTTTTTCTCAAGGAGGCCAATAAAAATTATAAAGTCGCGCGGAGCAAAGCCTTAAAAGGTGTAAAGGTAAAAATGGTAAGCCCTTCTGTTTTTCACGAATGGAGCGGTGCTTTAAAGAAAAAAGGAGGGCAGGTAAAAATGGAGCGCGTCATGAAAGAAGATAAATTTCAGGAATGGGAAGCGTTTGTTAATGAACAATTGACTCCACCTCGATAGACGACGTATCTCTTTTTTCAATAATGTCCATGATCTCCTCTGGAGACAAATAAAACTTTTTTATGCGCAGTTTATAAGCTTCCTGGATATCTGCATTGTTCAAAATAAAATCTTTGGTCTTTAAAATATAACCTTCCATATTATGTTGTACGGCATAGGTGTCTGCAGCGCGTTCTGCTTCAACAATATGCTTGGATGAAAACACATATTTTAATCCAAACCAAATTAAGTTGAGCTTGCTTCTATGGCTATAGTCTATGACATGGCCCAGCTCATGACCAATCCATCCAATTAAAATATCAGAAGGAATATGTCGAGTCAGGAACTTTTTATCTGAAATTTTAAAGGTTTCGCTAATCAATATCACATAACTTCGATTTTTTCGACTTTTAAAAAAACTGCCAAAGGTAGGACGCGCCTGCATGGTTGATTTTTTAATGTTTTCCTTAAATCTAAATTCTACGGCAGTGTCATTAAGCTCAGGATAATAACTGAGAGCTTTATGTATTTCTTTCGATATGGAATCAGGAATTATTTTTTGTGCACTCATTGACGGGCTGATGGTTATAATAAACAGGAAAATATATTTCATAAGATTGAAAACATAAATTACATTTATTTTGAATGAATATAGTGCATATACCGATTATTTAACTAAAATTTAATAAAGTGAAAAATTCGTGCTACTAGTATAATAATCAGGATTGATTAAAGATTAGTTTCGAATTTTGACAGCAGTTATTATATAGATTTAATAATTCTATAATACTTGAGCTTTGCTCCGAAACTGAATAAAGAGGATTTATTTCAATGGTCTTTTATGCATGTCCGTATCCTCAAAATATCAATAGCACTCAAAACATTTTAAATAGTGACCTTTAAGATCTAAGTCTTCCGAGCCTTTTAAGGGTTTTGTAGGATAGTCTCTATCATCTAATATTTTTTTAAAAACTTTGGCGTAAGAAAGTAATGCGTCCCTTCTGCTTTTGAGTTTTTTTATAATGTCCTGACCATCGAGATCGTAAATTTGTGACGGCCATGTACGGACGGCGTTCTCAATGGCCTGATCAGTCAGTAATTGTTGCAATTGTTGGGCTTCATGAATAAACACAGTTTCGGGCGTGCTCTTTAGAAAGTATACGTCAAAATCATGGATGAGTCCAGGCATATAATCAATATCCTCATTAAAAGGTCGCATTTCAGGCGTGACGTTTTTATTTGAAACGATCGTTGGTATAATGCCACCGATATTGAAAAATGCGTTATCCCTATCTCCCGGAAGAGCAATGGCAATTTGCCTGTTCTCTTCTTCTTTGATAACCCATCCCCATTGTTTGGCATGTCGGTCCCAATCGCCAATAATTAAATCAAATAAACGTGCTCGAACTAATGCGGATTCATCTATTTTTAGAGAATCGCCACGGTTTAATTTTAGTTTTTGCAAATCATCCGTTTCAATAATAGTACTGACATTCTCAATGGACGTCCAATTAACAACACTTTCAGTTTCATGTTCAAAAAGAAATAATTTATTTCCGTACTCTTTATTATAGTCTTTTAAAACATCTTGTTTAGGAATGAAATAGAGTTTGGGAAACGTGTGTAATACGTCTACAGCATCGGCCAATTGTGCGACAACTAATGCTGCATAAGGATGTTGTGCAGAAATGCCATCGACAATGATATTTTCGAGTCCGAGGGTTTTTGCAAATTCGGGAACCAACGGGCTTGGGTTTTTATTGACGCTCCGCAAAGCGTATTTGTTGCCAAGGCTATCCTTGAATTTTAAGGATTTAGTTTGATTGCCGCCGCCTTCTTTCACAAATTTCAACCCACCTAATAGCGTATCTAAAAAAACAACCGGAACCTTTATGGGGGTTGACCATGCATTTCGGTAATGCTCTCCCTGCATTAACTTTTTCAACTCATTGGCTTCATACAGTGTGCTGGCTGCAATGGTTAAGGAGTCATAGTCTTTAAAGTTTATTGAATTGACATTGTCAAGATCAACAATGGTGGAGGTTTTAAAATTTTGAGGTGTGCTATTTAAAGATCCGTAAATCAAAATAATAAAAACAATAAGGACCACTCCAATTATAATGATAACTTTTTTCATTGTTGTTTATAGTATTTTGAGCTTAGAGATGGTTTTAAGGGAGATACGGCTTAAGCTTAATTTTTTATGACAAATTTTCAGTACGCCATTTTATATTGCAACCTAAACTCGGTTTTTGATCATCTGATATGGGTTGGTCTTTCAAGATGGCATCGAGTGCGTTTTTAAGATCTTCTCCCGTAACAGGAATTCCATTCCCAGGTCTGGAATCGTCCAACTGACCTCTGTACACCAATTTTAATTGTGCGTCAAAAACGTAAAAATCTGGTGTGCAGGCAGCATCATAAGCTTTTGCTACAGCTTGGGTTTGATCATATAAATAGGGAAAAATAAAATCTTCGTCGATAGCCAGTTCTTTCATGAATTCCGGTCCGTCTTGTGGGTAGTTTTCAATATCATTGCTGGCAATCGCCACAAATTCAATACCTTTCGATTTGTATTCTTTTGCGAGTTTCGCCAATGTTGAATTGACATGTTTGACAAACGGACAGTGATTGGAGATAAACATAATGACCGTTGCTTTCAAGCCTTTGCAATTTGCTAAGCTGAGTTTTTCATCATTTATTGTGTCCAATAACTTAAAATCGGGAGCCTGAGTACCTAAAGGCAACATGTTTGATGGAGTATTAGCCATAAGGTTTTATTTTTTATATTGCGAATTATTTAAAATTTTAAGTATGGAAAAGATAGTGACTTTTGAGGAGTTCACCAAAGTTGACTTACGTGTGGGCACTGTCATTGAGGTCAATGATTTTCCACAGGCAAGAAATCCATCCTACCGATTAACTATTGATTTTGGTGCCTTGGGAATTAAAAAATCTTCGGCACAAATTACCACACTTTATAAGAAGGAAGAATTGCTTAACCGACAAATTATTGCGGTCGTTAATTTTCCAAACAAACAGATCGGCAAATTTATGAGTAATTGTTTAGTTGTTGGTGCTGTAATAGATAAAGATGTGTGCTTATTACGTCCAGAAATACAGGTTATGAATGGGTCTATTATTTTTTAAATATTAGCTATTGAAAGGGAAAAACAAATTACAGTTACTTTGGTTGCACTATATGAGAAACTATCTCAGATTGGCCCTGTTTTTCTATTACAAGAAAATTGAGATCAATTATAAAGAGCCACTTCGGAAAAATCAGGCCAGACTATTTTTAGGGAATCATCAAAACGGTTTGATGGATCCCCTTATAATTGGTGCCAAAAGCGGAGAGTTTTCCTATTTTTTAACAAGAGCCAGTGTTTTTAAAAAGGAATGGATCAGTAACTTTTTAAAAAGTTTATTGATGATTCCTGTTTATCGAGTAAGAGATGGTTGGAATCAAATTTCAAGAAATGGTGCAGTATTTAAAACTTGCTCGGAATTGCTTCACGATGAAAATACCATCGTACTTTTTCCTGAGGGAAACCATAATATCAAACGATTTGTTAGACCGTTGAGTAAAGGCTTCACACGCATTATTGAAGAAACAGTAACCAACCATCCAGAGATGAACGTTGAAATGGTACCGGTTGGGTTGAACTATAGAAACGCAGAGGAATTCGCAGACATTGTGGTGCTTAATTTTGGAGCTCCAATTGCATCAAACGATTACGAAAATTTTAATTTGAATCGTAGAGTTTTGCAAATGAAAAGCGATGTTCATAGTGCTTTGACAACTCTTACGACACATATAGATGCGGATAATTATGATGACATTCTACAGAAATTAGAAAACTTAAATGCAGATTTCACTAATCCTGAAGAAGTGAATCAATGTATCGCCACTCATTTTAAAGACTGTAAAGCGCGAACAAAACCGGCACAAAATATTATGAAGTCTATGGCAAAAATTGGATTAAATATCAGTCTTTTTCTTCCTTACGGCATCTGGAAACTTGTACTGGAACCAAAAATTAAAGAGCCAGAATTCACAGCGACCTACCGTTTTGCAGTAGTCATAAGTTTGGTGCCTATTTTTATGCTGGTTACGGCGTTGATCCTGTGGTTTAGCTTTGGCCTATTTTATGCGTTTTTGTATATAATGTCCGTTTTTGTTCTGGATTTGCTTGCGGTCAAATTATAGTTCGTCTCTAAAAAATATCGCGTTCATCATGAGTTTATTGGTGCCAAACCAAAAAGCCCTGAAATTGGTGTTGTCGGTAAATGCCACTACTTTTCCGCGTTTCATACGTTGCATTTGGTAAGGGACGGTCAGTGCTAAACTATCTAAGTTTGATTTGGAAACATAACCACTTAATAACGGGTTTTTGGTGTATTGAATAGGGTTGTTATAACTTTGTTTATCAGATTTCACAAAGAGCGTAGAGTTTCTGAACATTGGCAGTTTGTCATTCTTATATCCAAAATTGATTGGATGGGAGCGGTCCAACTTGGCTTCAAAAATAGCGCCACCAATCACTTGTGCACCACTATAATCACTACGTTGTTCAAACGTTATATTTTTAGCAACCCTTTCTGATTTTTTGAAATCGAGTTTCATGAATTTATGAGTATTAAACCAACGCAATGTATTTTTAAAACCAATCAATGTTCCCCCATTTTCAACCCATTTGGCCAAAATCTCTGTATCACTTTTGTTGAGACTGGCACTGGGTAAAATGATGGTGTTGTAACGGCTTAAATCGGCGCGTCCCAAATTTTCAGTATCTAATTTGGTTAAAATCATGTCATACCGTTGATCCAAAAGATGCCAGATTTCGCCTGCATCGTATGATGTAACACCATTGCCAACAATTAAAGCCACATTCGGCTGCGTTAAGGGTTTAAATTGATTACTTCCCAAATTAATGCCTTCCGTTAAACCAGTTGCCAACGCATCTATTTGTACATGACCTTGTTTGGCTACCTCATTTAAAAACTCATAGAGTTCATCTGCGTCTTTTGATTGGTTTTGAATCGGAATCAAAATAGTGCCATAGTCATAATCCTTGCCATTGGCACTAAACTTTTGCATGGCTACTTGAGCGCGTATATCGTTTTTTAGAATCTGATTCAATACTTTTGGCGCATAGTATTCATGCCACTCCATAACGTAAGCATACTCACTTTTAGCGGATACGTTTCCGGCTTTCATTTTTAAATTTAAAACTTGATCCCCCAAATGTGAAGAAGGCACGCCTTCAACGTAATCTAAATTAAAAGCCAGTGGCAACGTCCAAGCGGAAATGTCGTAAAATAAGCTATCCTGAAATTCGGTGCGCTTTTCAAACATAGCATTAATCAACCGTGTGTTCTTTTGATTTTTTGGTACGACGTAGCTATATCCTTTTTTGAATTTTTTGCCGTCAATCGTAGCGTCATCCTTGAGTTCATAGATTTTAATCTGATGTCTTCTTAATATTTCGGCCAGTTCATAAGTTTTTGCCGCATCTTTAGCGTCTCCAAAAACGATGTTTTTTCCCTTTTCTTTGTTACCTTCATTACGCGCATTCTTAAAAAAATCCTGTTGGTATTTTAAAATTTCTTCACGCATATGATAGCCCGCATCCAGAGTAGATAATGCGGCTGTAAACTGATTGCGGATGGTAAATGGGAAGGTTAAAATCCCGTTGGCACTCTCTTGAATATGACCTCTGGAACTCGCTTGTTCAAAAAGAATTCCGATACTCCCGTTGATGTCAGGGAATGTGGAACCTTTTCCGTAATAGAAATCATCAAAACTTTCTTCGGTGTAATATAGCGACCCAATTTTGTCAAAAGCTTTGGCATGATAATTACCAATTTTTTTTGTCAAGTCTTGATTTAATTGCGGCGTGAGTGGGTGGGTTCGACTTGGAATTCCTGGTTGAAAGAAGAAGGAAGTATTGGTGCCCATTTCATGATGGTCAGTCAGTATATTTGGCAACCACTTATGAAAAGTTTCAAGTCGTGCTCTCGATTCTGGCAATTGTACCGGTAGCCAGTCTCTGTTCATATCAAACCAATAATGGTTGGATCTACCTTTAGGCCACACTTCACTGTATTCGCGATCGTTCGGATCTGGATTTAAATTTTTGCTTTTATTGGAATTTGCCCAAAACGCAAAACGCTGTAGCCCGTCTGGATTAAATGAAGGATCAAAAAGTACGATTGTATTGTCGAGCAAATCTTTAACAGCGTCACTTTCTGCGGCAGCGAGATAATACGCAACTAAAAGTGCTGCGTTGGAGCCACTCGGTTCATTCCCATGAATAGAAAACCCCTGATTGACCACAATAGGCATATTGCTGGTGTTTACCGCAGAATTATCTTCAGTGGCGGCAATATGTTGCTCACGGATGGCCTCAATATTTTGATGGTTTTTAGGAGAAGTGATGGTAAGGAGGATCAAAGGTCGACCTTCATAGGTCGTGCCTCTGTTTTCAATTGTAATTCTGTCTGAACTTGCGGCCAAAGCTTTCATATATTCTACCAACTTGTCGTGGGTAATGTGCCACTCGCCAACCTCATGCCCGATGACCGATTGAGGAGTAGGAATTGCTTTGATGTATGTGGTGGTTTGCGGGAGATAGTACGTAAGCTCGGTTTGTTTTTGTCCAAAGATGATACATGACGTTAAAAGGAGTAAGGTTTGTAAAAGTTTCATAAGTATTTAGTTTGGTATATGAATATTAAGCGATTTTTAAAGACCAAATTTTCGATTAAGCACAAAATTTGATTCGGGATAAAAAGCCCTAAAATTAGTGTTTGTTGTGTATATTATTCATTCGGTTCAATGTGAATAAGTACGTGTCCTAAAGTCGGTATTTTTTTTCGTAAATAATCTTTTAAATTGTGTGCAATTTCGTGTCCGGCTTTTACAGAGATTTCACTATTTACAATGACGTGTAAATCTACGTGGAATTTCATTCCGGATTTTCGGATAAAACATTTCTCGGTTCCTAAAACGCCTTGTACTTCTTGAGATTTTTCTCTAATTTCAATGATCAGTTCGTCATAAAGTTGCTCGTCCATAACTTCGCCTAGAGCTGGTCTCAAAATTAGATAGCTATTATATAGAATAAAAGCAGATGCAAATAATGCTGCCCAATCATCAGCGTTTTCGTAGCCTTTTCCAAATATAAGTGCAATTGAGATTCCTATAAAAGCCATAACCGAAGTTATGGCATCGCTGCGATGGTGCCAAGCATCTGCCTTGAGTGAAGAACTATTGGTTTGTTTACTTTTTTTAATCACAATTTGAAATGAGATTTCTTTCCAAATTATTATTAATCCCAACACGATCAAAGTCCACGATTCTGGGGTTTCGTGAGGTGTTTGAATATTCTGAATACTTGTGTATGCAATTATTGTAGCAGACACAACAAGAAATGCAACTACTCCAAATGTAATTAATGGTTCGATTTTTCCGTGACCGTAGGGATGGTTTTCGTCCGCTGGCCGTTTTGCGTATTTAAAGCCTACTAATACCAAGAATGATGCAAAAATATCAGTTGTCGATTCAATCGCATCTGCAATTAAAGCATAAGAATTACCAAAAAAACCTGCAAGTCCCTTAATTAAGGCTAAGGCAGTATTTCCAATTATACTGAAATAAGTTGTTCGTATTGCAGTCTGTTCGTTGTCCATTCACTTTTTTAGGTTGCACAAAACGTTAATCTATAAATATAAAAAAACCGCTACTCTAAGTAACGGTTTCGTCATTATATTGTCTACTGACAAATTATATGTCTTCAAAGTTGATGTTGGTAAAGCTTTCCGCAGATTTTATCGGCTCCGAATCGGATTGATCGTTTTCAGAATCAAATTCTTCTTTCTTGAAATCTTTTTGATGGCGCTCGCTAATGACTTCATCTCCTTTTTCATCAATTACATAATCGATCATTTCTTTCAAAATCTCGTTAAACTCGCTGAAATCCTCTTTGTACAAATAGATTTTGTGCTTTTTGTAGTGAAAAGAACCATCATCATTCGTGAATTTTTTACTTTCTGTAATAGTAAGGTAGTAGTCCCCTGCTTTGGTGGCTCTTACATCAAAGAAATAAGTTCTTCTTCCTGCGCGTAGTACTTTAGAGAATATTTCCTCTTTCTCCATCATTCCGTGATCACTCATATGTTTTTATTTTAATTAGTAACGGTTTACGTACCAAAAATCCTAAAAAAAAGAATAGTAACCAACATTTTCTGAAATTTCTTTTAACGAATGATAAACAATCCTCTGACTGCACGGCGAACGGGCGTGTTGTAGGGTTAAAAAAAAATAGATGGGATCGTTTTATTAAAATGAATCAATCTGTTGAAAGCTTAATTTTTAAAATACTCATCTAATTTATGATGATTGGGATATACTATTTATTGGTTTTCTGTAAGCTGTTTCAAATAGAGTTCTTTATAATAGCCATCTGCATCAATCAAAGTGGTATGAGAACCTTTTTGAATGATCTGTCCATTGTCAAGAACAATAATGATATCGGCATTTTTAGCGGCAGAAATTCTATGGCTGACAATAATAGTGGTTTTGCCTTTGGTGATAGTTTTGAGATTATTGAGGATTTTTTCTTCGGTCTCCGTATCTACCGCGGATAGACAGTCGTCAAACAATAAAATTTGAGGCGCTTTGATGATCGCTCTCGCAATTGAAATACGTTGCTTTTGTCCGCCAGATAAGGTAATCCCTCGCTCCCCTAAAACGGTATCGTAGCCTTTGTTGAAACCTTTAATGTTTTTGTGAACGTCGGCATTTTTTGCAGCAGCAATGACTTCTTCATCCGTAGCATCCTCTTTACCAAACATGATATTGTTTTTGATGGTGTCAGAAAACAAAAAGGCATCTTGAGGTACGTACCCAATATGGTCTCTTAAACTAATCAAGTTGAGCTCTTGAATAGGCGTGTTATCGATTTTAATTTCGCCAGATGTCACGTCATATAAACGACCGATGAGGTCTAAGACTGTCGATTTTCCAGAGCCTGTTTTGCCTATAATAGCCATCGTTTCGCCTTTTTCGAGGGTAAAGCTAACCTTGTTGAGTGCTTGGATATTGGTGTCGGGATAGGTCAAGGATACGTCCTTAAACTCAATATTTCCTTCAATGATGGAAGGTTCTGGATTATTATTTTTTATGGTGGGCTTCTGTTTTAAAAACTCATTGATTCGTTTTTGAGAGGCTTCAGCTTGTTGTATGACCGAAGTTACCCAGCCCACGGTTGCCACAGGCCATGTTAAGAGATTGACGTAAATAATGAATTTTGCAATAACGCCTAAGCTTTCAATTTCGCCATCTATATATTGTTTACCGCCAATATAGATAACAATGATATTACTTATACCAATCAAAAAGATCATCAAAGGATAGAACAGGGCCTGAATTTTGACTAAATCAATATTTTTTTGTCGGCTTTCGGCAGACATAGCATCAAAATCAGCATTTGTACTCTCTTCAATACCATAAGATTTGATCACACTAATTCCGCTAAAGGTTTCCTGGGTAAAAGTTGAAAGTTTGGCTAGCCATTGCTGTACAATTGTACTGCGCTTATGGATGGATTTACTTAAAATATAAATGAAGTAAGAAAGGATAGGTAAAGGGATAATGGTATATAAAGTTAATGTTGGTGCAGAACGAAACATTAAAATAAGTGCGATTACAAAAAGCGTTACGGTGTTGATGCTATACATGATTGCAGGACCAGCATATTCTCGCACTTTGCCAACGTCCTCACTAATTCGACTCATCAAATCGCCAGTTCGGTTAGATTTGTAAAAATCGAGAGACAAGCGTTGGTATTGCTGATAGACTTCGTTTTTTAAATCAAATTCTATTTGTCTGGATACGTAAATAAGGGTCTGACGCATCAGGAATGTGAAAACACCACCAATAATTGCGGCACCAATAATATAAAAAATGTTTGTGAGCAATTCGCTTTTAACAATTGCTACATCTGTAGTGATACCTTTTCTGTAATTGTCAAGTACATCTACCGAATTACCAACTAATTCTGGTGTGAAAAGAAGAAATATTCTGGCCACAATGGTAATTAAAATTCCGGCGAGTAATTTATATCTGTACTTATAAAAATATTTATTGAGGTGTTGTAATTCTTTCATTGATTATTATTGCTCACCTGTACTTAATTCAGGATATAATTTGGTGATTATATTTTTGTTAATGCTCTAATATTGATTTATTTTTGAAATTAATTTTCAGAAAATCTAACCAATCAATCTCTAATATCAACCCTATGGATTCAAAAGTAATAAGTCCAAAAGAACTTTCAAAAGCAGATCCCGTTTTTGGACAAGTTTCTTTCGATGATCACGAACAAGTTGTTTTTTGCAACGACAAAGATACTGGTTTAAAAGCAATAATTGGTATTCATAATACGGTTTTGGGGCCAGCAATTGGAGGCACTCGAATGTGGAATTATGCCAACGAGTGGGAAGCTTTAAACGATGTTTTGCGACTGTCGCGCGGGATGACTTTTAAATCGGCAATTACAGGTTTGAATTTGGGCGGGGGGAAAGCAGTGATTATTGGGAATGCCAAGACTCAAAAAACACCAGAATTGATGCAAAAGTTTGGTGAGTTTGTGAATTCCTTAAGCGGAAAATATATTACAGCAGAAGATATTGGGATGTCTACTGCCGATATGGATACCGTTAAAGAGGTTACGTCTTATGTTGTGGGAGTTTCAGAAAGCAAAGGCGGTTCAGGAAACCCTGCGACCAATACGGCGTATGGTGTTTTTATGGGGATTAAGGCGGCAACAAAGTTTAAATTTGGCTCTAATGTGTTAGAAGGTAAATCGGTATTTGTTGAAGGTGTTGGAAACGTGGGAGAAGCTTTAGTTGAGCAATTAGTAAATGCCGGAGCTAAGGTAACTATTACAGATATTAGTCAAGATCGTTTGGATTTTGTAAAAAATAAATACCAAGTTTCCATATATAACGGCAAAGATGTTTACAGTGAAGTCATGGATATTTACGCACCCTGTGCTCTTGGCGCTACTATTAACGATGCTACAATCGATAAAATAAAAGCTAAGATCATCGCGGGCTCTGCCAATAATCAGCTGGCGGAGGACCGGCACGGCGTAATTTTGCAAGAAAAGGGTATTGTTTATGCTCCAGACTTCTTAATTAATGCTGGTGGACTTATTAATGTTTATGCCGAATTAGGAGATTTTAGTAAACAGGATGTTACTCGTAAAACTGAAAATATTTACAATACCACTTTAGAGATTTTAGAACGTGCAGCACATAATAATGTAACACCAAACGCAGCGGCCTTAAGCGTTGCTAAAGAACGCATTGAAAAAAGAAAATCAGAACAAATATAATTAAGGTGAAGATATCCTGAGTATTTTGTTTTTGAAGTTATAAAATAATACTATTTTTGCAGGCGAAAAGATAATAGGCTTTTCACTTTTTTAATTTAATGAGTTCTTACAAATGCTAAACAGAAGACATATTCGTATAAAAGTCATGCAAACCCTTTATGCGTTTGGTGGTGGTGAAGGTGACGATTTCAAAAAGGATGAGAAATTCTTGATCCAAAGTCTTGAAAACATGTACGATTTACATCTCTTGATGTTATCTCTTTTAATTGAAGTACAAAAGCGTGCTGAAGATTATCAAGACAGATCGCAACGAAAAATTTTAGCAACCCAAGAAGAAAAAGATCCCAATAGAAAATTTATCAATAATGAAGTTCTGCAAATCTTGTTGGAAGACAGAGCGCTTCAAATTGAGATTGAAAACCGCAAGATTGATGATTGGTATCTCGATTTTGAATATGTGGACATCATCTTTAAAAGCATCCTCGAGAGTGAACTTTATAAAGACTATATGTCCAATAGAGTTTCTGATTTTAACGAAGACAAAAACTTCATTAGTGACGTGTTCACTGAAATCATCGCTCCAAATGATAAACTATACGAATATATCGAAGATAAAAAACTAACCTGGCTGGACGATTTACCAGTTGTCAACACAGGAATTCTTAAAATGCTTCGCAACTTGAAAAAAGAAAATAAGGCCACTTATTTTACCCCTAAACTTTTTAAGGATACTGAGGATAAAGAATTTGCCACGGCATTATTTCGAAAAACCTTATTAAATAAAACAAAATTCAACGCAGAGATTGCCGCTAAAACCCAGAATTGGGATGCTGATCGTATTGCCAATTTAGATGCGATTTTACTCCAAATGGCTTTGTGTGAATTCCAAAAATTCCCGTCGATCCCTGTGAAAGTAACTATTAATGAGTATATAGATATCGCAAAAGAATACTCCACCCCCAAGAGTAGTTTTTTTATTAACGGTATTTTGGATAAAATTGTGAAAGAATACAAGGAGAACGGCGAGTTAAATAAAATAGGACGGGGCTTGATGTAACAGAAATATTTGCTATTTTTGCATGCTCAAATTTATTTTTAAATAAATAATTTAATCAAAAATAATACGATGAAAAAATTAATGTTAGGTGTTTGCGCACTTTCTTTAGTAGCATTTATGTCTTGTAAAGATGATGCTACTTCAAAAATCAAATCAGAAAATGTTGCCGATGCGGCAGAAAGAGACGCCAATTCAGGAAGTTTTGCAACGCTCTCATTTGAAGAAGCAGAACACGATTTTGGAACCATAAAAAACGGCACGCCCGTAGAAACTGTTTTTAAATACAAAAATACTGGAAGCTCTCCGTTAGTAGTAAGTAATATTCAAAGTACTTGTGGATGTACAGTACCTTCAGATTGGACAAAACAAGTAGCCCCAGGCGATACTGGTGAATTCAAAGTAAAATTTGATGGGAAAGGAAATGGGGTTGTTACCAAATCTATTACCTTGACTACCAATACTGAAAAAGGTTCTGAGACCGTGAGAATCAAAGCAACTGTTGAAGGCGATCCTAATGCACCAAATCAACCTATGGTTCAACAACCAGCAGAAGGAGGCGCTCAGTCTATAATGCAACAACCTGCTAGAAAATATAGCACACAACCTGGTCATGAAGGCCATAATCACGACTAATAATAAATAAGAATTGATGGAAGGAATAAGTTCATTTTTACCCTTTATAGCCATGTTTGCTGTAGTGTATTTCTTTATGATTGCACCACAAATGAAACGCGCTAAAAAAGAAAAGAAATTTTCAAGTGAATTAAAAAGAGGCGACAAAGTCATTACCAAAAGCGGAATGCACGGTAGAGTAGTTGACCTTAACGATAAAGACGCTAGCTGTGTTATTGAAACGATGTCAGGAAAAATTAAGTTTGATCGTTCTGCAATCTCCATGGAAATGAGCCAAAAGCTTAATACAGATGCTACGATAACGAAATAATTCGTTAAAATGAGATTTTAAAAAGCCATTCTGCATAGAATGGCTTTTTTTATACTTATAAGTAATTACATTTTTTGATGTTGGATGGCTTCTAGAACGTAGGTTAAAACTTCATTCTGGTTGATATCAAATAGGGTATTTAAGCGCATTTGTCGCAAGTGTTTTACGGTGCAAGACGTTCTGCAATAGTTATTCTTCATCCTACATATAGCTGCCTCGATGAAACCAAATACTAAAATGATTTTTATTCTTCAATGGAATTTACTTTCCCCACGTTCAACTATTTTTCGTTTAATACTGTTCGGCTGACATCTCGATTTTATCGTTACTAAAAATTTGAATTTAAAACCTTAAATTTTGAACCTTAGTCCTTCTTGAGAGCCACCAATTCTGCAATTTTACAAATCACTTCCGTAGCTTTAATCATACTTTCCACAGGAACATATTCGTAGCGGCCGTGAAAGTTATGGCCTCCCGCAAATATATTGGGGCATGGCAATCCCATAAAACTCAACTGTGAACCATCTGTACCTCCTCTTATCGCTTTGATGATAGGTTTGACATTAACAGCTATCATCGCTTGTTCAGCGATATCTACAATGTGCATGACGGGTTCAATTTTCTCTTTCATGTTGAAATATTGATCCTTGATTTCAATGGTCATGACTTCTCTTTCGTATTGTGTATTCAAATCGAAAGCCATTTGAACCATGGCTTCTTTTCGCGCTTCAAAATGATGCTTGTCATGATCTCTGATGATATATTTTAAAACGGTTTCTTCAACTAAACCGTCAATGCTTGACAAATGGAAAAACCCCTGGTAGTTTTCAGTATGCTCCGGTGTTTCCAGCATCGGAAGAGAGTTAATGAACTCGGTAGCAATATACATGGAGTTGATCATTTTGCCTTTGGCATAGCCTGGATGCACAATTTTACCCTTTACTTTTACAATAGCTGCTGCGGCATTGAAGTTTTCATATTCCAATTCGCCTATTTGGCTGCCATCCATCGTATAGGCCCATTCGGCACCAAATTTATCAACATCAAACTTATGCGCGCCACGGCCAATCTCTTCGTCTGGAGTAAAACCAACACGAATTTTACCGTGTTTAATTTCAGGATGTTGGATCAAATATTCCATTGCTGAAACGATTTCTGTAATCCCCGCTTTATCATCAGCACCTAATAGTGTCGTACCGTCTGTAGTAATTAATGTTTGTCCTTTATATTGTAACAAATCATCAAAAAGATCAGGGGATAAAATAATATCTTCTTCTTCATTTAAAATGATGTCTTTTCCATCATAATTTTTAATAATACGAGGTTTTACATTCGCTCCAGTAAAATCGGGGCTGGTGTCAAAATGGGAGACAAATCCTATGACCGGAACGTCGTGATCTACATTGCTGGGTAGCGTTGCCATAATATATGCATTCTGATCAATGGAAACTTCTGACATTCCAATTGCTGTAAGCTCTTTGACTAAGGCATGTGCCAAATCCCATTGTTTTTCCGTACTAGGAGTGGTGTCAGAATTAGGGTCAGACTCGGTGTCAATCGTTACATAACTTATAAATCTATCAATAATGTGTTGTTTGTCAATCATGTCTTTTAGTTTTAGAATGCAAAATACGGCATATTCAAAATAACAACAGAATTGTTAAAGGTTTTTAAATAAATATTGGTTATGGGTAAATTTATTTAGAATCATTAAAGTGCTGGATATGACCTTGTTTTTTAATAGTTTTCATATATTTGAATAAGATAAGCTGAGAATTAATTCTTCTTTTTAACTAAAATTTAAAATTAGTAATAATTTTAAGTTTGCTTTATAATGTTTTACGATTTTGGATATGTATTTATAACTTTTCATATTTCAATACTATTGTGATCTATTGAATTATAGAATTCCCTAATTTTTGCTGAATTAATTTAACCTGCTAAGACTACTGATTTATAATGAATTATAAATATTTGTACTAACATTTTAAAATTTAAAACTATTAATTATGAAGAAAAATTACCTTTTATTTTTTTTAATTCTTTTTTCTTATTCAATTTTTGCTCAGAAAGTCACTGGGGTTGTAAAAGATGAAAGCAACGAAGTGATGGGTGGGGTAACAATTATTGTTAAAGGCACTTTATCAGGAACTATTACGGATTTTGACGGTAAATACGATATCAAGGCTGTACCAGGTGATATCTTAGTCTTTTCGTATGTCGGTTTTAATACCGTCGAAAAAACAATAGAAGGAACGACCCTCAATGTGACGATGAAGCAAGGTGTTTCCTTAGGTGAAATTACGCTGATAGGAAGTAGAAATCCTTCCAGAACTGCCGTTAATTCTTTATCTCCAGTTGATGTCATTGACGTTTCTGAGCTTACAGCCAGCAGTCCACAAGTAAACTTAAACCAGATTTTGAATTTTGTGGCGCCTTCATTTAGTTCAAACACGCAAACAATCGCTGACGGAACCGACCATATTGATCCTGCCTCATTGAGAGGTCTTGGGCCAGATCAGGTATTAGTGCTCATTAATGGAAAGCGACGTCATTCGTCCTCATTGGTTAACGTGAATGGTAGCTTCGGTAAAGGAAGTGTCGGAACCGATTTAAATGCTATTCCAACCGCTTCGATCAAACGGATTGAAGTTTTGAGAGATGGCGCTGCGGCGCAATATGGTAGTGATGCCATTGCTGGGGTTATCAACATCGTGTTAGAGACTACAACTGATGTGCTTAAGTTTAATGTGACTACTGGAGCTAACTTCACTAAAAATGCCAATGAACAAACGGGTGGCGTCGATGGCGCAACTACAAATATTAGTGCTAATTACGGTATAAAACTTGGTAACCGAGGCGGTTATATTAATTTCACAGGCGATTTTGATTATAGAGATTCCTACAACCGTATGAAAGAATGGGAAGGTAAAGAGATCTTTAATAATTATAATACCATAGAACGAGTGGCATCAAACGCCGGATATGATATTTCTAAATTGTTAGACGATGATGTGAGTGACGTCATTAATTTTGGGAATCAAGCGGGTTTCAACTTAGATCCAAATGCGACCAAAGCGGAGCTTCGCACCATCCTTAGGGCAGATAACACGGACGCTGAATTAGCGAGTAGAAACTTAAGTAGATCAGATTTTAACATGCGTGTTGGTCAATCCGACGTAAGAGGTGGTCGATTTTTTGCCAATTTCGCGCTTCCTTTGGATGACAATGGCTCTGAGCTCTATGCTTTTGGTGGGCTAAGTTCACGTAAGGGAAATTCTGGAGGATTTTACCGCTTTCCAAATGAAAGTAGAACTTACACGCCAGCCTATATCGACGGTTTTTTACCTGAAATCAATTCAAAAATTTCAGACCAGTCCTTATCTGTAGGTGTTAAAGGAAAAATAAGCGATTGGAATGTTGATTTTAGTAATACATATGGTAAGAATACTTTCGATTATACCATTGGAAATACTGGAAACACCTCCATGCAAAATGCATCACCTAAGAGTTTTGATGCGGGAGGTTTTAGTTTTGCCCAAAACACGGTTAACTTGGATATAAATAATTTTTATGATGATGTTTTTTCTGGTCTAAACGTCGCATTTGGTGCGGAATACCGTCTTGAGAATTATGAGATTTTTGCCGGACAATTATCGTCTTACTCGCGCTATACCGGCGATGGGGATGCGATTACTTTTTTTGATCAACTTGAAGATGTATCGGTAGATTTCTTTGGAAATGCAAGACCAGGCGGTTCACAAGTATTTCCAGGCTTTAGTCCAAATAACGAGCTGAATAGAGATCGGAACAGTGTGGCGGGGTATATTGATTTGGAAGCGGATATCACAGACTCATTTTTATTGAGTTTTGCAACACGATATGAAAATTACTCTGATTTCGGATCGACGATTAACTTCAAATTAGCATCACTTTTAAAAGTAAGTGAGCGCCTCAATCTTAGACTCACCGGAAATTCTGGCTTTAGAGCACCTTCCTTGCACCAGCAGTTTTTTAATTCAACATCTACTGTTTTTGATGCTCGAGGAATTGCCCAAGAGGTGGGGACATTTTCTAATGAAAGCCGTGCGGCTGAATTGCTAGGTATTCCTGATTTAAAAGAAGAAAAATCTAAAAGTGTGAGTTTAGGAGTCACTGTAAAATTACCAGAGGCCAATATGAATATTACATTAGATGGCTATTGGGTAGGTATCGATGATCGCGTTGTATATACAGGACAATTTGCTCCAAAAAAAGATAGTAATGGCGTTCCAATAGATGCGGCAAATGCCGAACTAGCGAAGCTATTAGAGCAAGCCAATGCAACTGCAGCAGCTTTTTTTGCCAATGCTATTGATACAGAATCGAAAGGACTTGATTTGGTAATAACTCAAAAAATGAATATTGGAACTAATATGGTATTGAAAAATGATTTGGCTGCAACCTTATCAAAAACTAAACAAGTAGGTCCGATTAAAGCATCACCAGTTCTAGAAGATGCTGGTTTGGTAAATACATATTTCCAAGAAGATAGCCGTATTTATTTAGAAGAGGCTGTGCCAAGAACAAAAGTCAATTTATCCAATACTTTAAGTACTGGGAAATTCAACTTTTTCTTACGTAATGTATATTTTGGAAAAGTGACAGAAGCAACATCAAACGTTAACTTGCAACAAGTATTTAGCTCAAAAGTAGTAACGGATCTTTCGGTTGGCTATAGTGTTTCAGATAATGTGTTGATCACTATTGGTGCTAATAACTTGTTTGATATCTATCCAGACCTTGCTAAAAAGTCTATAACCTGGACAGATGCAAATAATGTGGAACAAACAAATAACAACCGTAGTTCTGGACGATTTGATTGGTCAAGAAGTGCACAACAATTTGGAGTAGGTGGACGATTTTTATTTGCAAGGTTGAGCATTAACCTCAAATAAAAACAATTAAAATAAATGCATATAAAAACTACCCTATATTTGGGTAGTTTTTTATTTTTGACATCTATGTATAAATCTATCATCCGTCCATTGTTTTTCAGATTTGATCCTGAAAAAATCCATCACTTTACATTTTCAATGCTTCGTTTTTCAAACCAATTGGGTTTGGGAAGCGTTTTTAGTAATTCTTTTAAAATTGAAAGTCCGAAATTAGAACGTGAACTTTTTGGAATTAAATTTCCAAACCCTGTGGGTTTAGCTGCTGGTTTTGATAAAGATGCTAAGCTTTATAAAGAACTGTCAAATTTAGGTTTTGGCTTTATTGAAATAGGAACGGTCACGCCGAAACCACAAGAAGGTAATGAAAAACCCCGTTTATTTCGATTAAAAGAAGATGCTGCAATCATTAACCGTATGGGCTTTAATAACGGTGGTGTGGCAGAAGCGGTGGAGCGCTTAAAAAAGAATCCTGCTCAAGGCGATAAGAAACGGGTATTAATTGGTGGGAACATTGGTAAAAATAAAGACACACCCAATGAAGAGGCGGTTAATGATTATATCATCTGCTTTGAAGCGCTTTTTGATTATGTCGATTATTTTGTGGTCAATGTAAGTTCTCCCAATACACCAAATCTTCGTGCGTTGCAGGAAAAGAAACCATTGACAGATTTGTTACAAACCCTTCAGAACAAGAATAATCACAAGGAAAAACGCAAACCCATCCTTTTAAAAATCGCACCTGACCTGACGGATGAACAACTTCTGGACATTATTGAGATTGTTGCAACCACAAAAATAGATGGTGTTATTGCAACCAATACAACAATTTCCAGAGAAGGATTGGAAAGTGAGAACAGGACAGAAATGGGCGGATTAAGCGGTCGACCGTTGACAAATCGATCTACGGAAGTGATTCGATTTTTATCAGAAAAAAGCAATAAAGCCTTCCCTATCATCGGGGTGGGAGGTATTCATACTGCCAAAGATGCATTGGAAAAATTAGCTGCTGGAGCAAGTTTAATACAATTGTATACCGGTTTTATTTATGAAGGTCCTGAATTGATAAAGGACATTAATAAGGCGATTTTGAAAACGATATAGGACAAAATGACTTAAGACGTAATGACCTTTTTAAATAATAAATGTTTGTTGATGAAACCTCTCATGTCTTAAGTCAATTAGTCCTAATTCACAATGATCGAAACTCTTATCTCTTTTTCTGTAGCCACCTTAGCGCTCGCCATTTCTCCAGGCCCAGATAATATCTATGTACTTACTCAATCTTTGGTTAACGGCACTAAAAGCGGCATCGCGACGACCGCTGGTCTCATAAGTGGATGTATTGTCCATACCACATTTTTGGCTTTTGGTATCTCGGCAATAATCACGACTTCTGAAGAGCTTTTTTATGGGATAAAGGTTTTGGGCGCTTGTTATTTACTTTATTTAGCCTACAAGGTTTATAGGAGCAACGAGCACATATCTCTTTCGGAAAACGCACCCAAAAAATCATATAAACAGCTTTATAAGACCGGCGTAATCATGAATTTATTAAACCCCAAAGTGATGATTTTTTTCTTGGCATTTTTCCCTGGATTTCTTTGGAATAAAGATGGAAATACGGTGGCTCAGTTTTACGTATTAGGAATTACTTTTATGGCGATTTCCTTTCTTGTGTTTAGCAGCATCGCTTTACTGGCAGGTCGAATCTCAGAATTCATTTTAAAAAGAAAAAACGTCCATGTATTTTTAAAATGGCTTCAAATCGTGGTTTTTGTTGGCATAGCACTTTACATCGTTGCCGCTTAGCTCTTTAACACACATAGCGCTAAACTTCTATAATTCAAAACATAACCGAATTACGCCCTTGTAATTTATATTAATAAATGTAAATTAGCAGTTAACCAAAATTTAGTCTCACTATGAAAAAAACGTTATTTCTTACAGGAATGGTTCTTCTAATGGTCTCTTGCAACTCCGGTAATAAGGAATCTTCGGGAGCTACTTCAGACAGTAACTCGGATATAAAAAGTAATATAACTGGCGATAAATCTTACGATTGTTTGACAAAGTTTGAAGACGATTACAATCTGCTTTTAACAAAAGATGAAATGACTTCCGTTTATCCAATAGATTTTGAATTGGCAAATCAGGAATTACGTCCTGGCAGTTATGGCCAGCATATTTATCAATGGCCAAGCGAACGCCCTACATTTACCACGGAGGTGTCTGGAATCAAAATGGAACTGCCGGATGAAAATACAATAGGAGTTAAAAACCTCTCTGTCAGTTCAGGTAAAAGTGATATGAAATCCAGAATTGCTTCCTTCGATATGGCTTACAAAGAATTATCGAAAGAAGAATTAGATAAGATTGAGGCCAATCTTGCCAAACAGGATGATGAGGTAAAAAAGACCGGTGGAGATTTAATGAAGGTTCGGGCTAAAAGAAGTTGGGATTTTGTAGAAGGTTTAGGCTCGAGTGCATGGTATAAATGGAATGAACAATGGGGTGGGGAATTGGTTGTTCTTGCCGGTAGAGCAAAATTTACTATCATGTCAAAAATCAGTAACAACCCAGATGAGAATCGGGAAATAGCGAAAGAATTGGCAGAAAAAGTCATTGCCAAATGTAAATAATTGAAAAGTGGACTTTAAAAAGGTTTTTTTGGAAGTCCACCTTTTTAGATAAGCGTAAATAGCATTGGTCGTTCTTCTTATCTCAATATAAACTGATGTTTATTTTTTTAGAGGAAAGATTCCTGACTTCGTAGGAATTCATATCTTTGAGCCAATGCAACACGTAAAAATAATAGAATGTCCCCGCGATGCCATGCAAGGTATCAAAGACTTTATTCCTACTGAGAAAAAGGTTCAGTACATTCAATCTTTATTAAGAGTTGGTTTTGATACCATTGACTTTGGGAGTTTTGTCTCTCCAAAAGCTATTCCTCAAATGGTAGATACCGCTGAGGTACTTGCGCAACTTGATCTTTCCAAAACCCAAAGTAAACTTTTGGCTATTATTGCCAATACTCGAGGTGCTGAAGATGCGTCCCAACATCCGGAAATAAATTATCTGGGCTATCCGTTTTCAATTTCAGAGAACTTTCAAATGCGAAATACCCATAAAACGATTGCCCAATCTATAGTGGCTTTGGATGAGATTATGGAAATCGCTGATAAAACTGATAAAGAGGTTGTGGTTTACATTTCCATGGGCTTTGGAAATCCTTACGGCGATCCTTGGAATGTGGATATTGTGGGCGATTGGACCGAACGTTTGGCAAAAATGGGCGTAAAGATTCTGTCGTTGAGTGATACTGTTGGCACTTCAAATCCGGAGAATATTGACTATTTATTTTCTAATTTGATTCCGCAATATCCGCATATTGAATTTGGCGCACACCTTCATACCACGCCAACTTCTTGGCATGAGAAAGTGGATGCCGCCTTCAATGCAGGTTGTAACCGTTTTGATGGTGCCATACAAGGTTTTGGTGGTTGCCCAATGGCAAAAGATGAATTGACCGGAAATATG
>JBBSRC010000038.1:0-36312 GCA_038243395.1 Flavobacteriales bacterium
AGACAAAAGTTTCGCATACAGGAGAGAATTAGAGATTAAAGGGTGGAAGAGTTCCAAGAAGATAAAGGAATTGATAACTAAGAAATAGAGCATCCCGACCCTAGTCGGGACGGTCACAGGTTCGAATCCTGTCGGGCTCACTTAACGCAGAACTTCCATCAGCCAACAGGCTGGTGGATTTTTTTGTTTTGAGAAAAGCCGAAAAATGGAATTTTTTAAGGCATTTCGCATAACAAAAAAACAGCTGTGTTTACAGCTGGAAGTTCTATTTTCACTTGGGGGTACATAGGAGCTTAAATCCCGTCGGGCTCACAGAAAGTCTTGTTAACTAGTTGGTTTTCATGACTTTTCTGCTTTTTAAGGGACGGGATAGGGGATGAATATTTTTTTGTTTTTTATTTTCATCTCTCGAATGGTGAATAAATATCTCCATCTTTAAAGTGTTTAAGGTTTATTTCATTTCTATCAAATTTTAGTAAAGTTTCACTTTGCATTCTTCATTAGCTTGCCGCCCAGTACAAGATGTTTTCGATTCTAATTTCTGTAGTCTTACTTTTTTTATAAAAGATTTCATATAGTCGTTCCTTCTTCTTTTGCTTGCTCAAGTTTATTAAAATATTAATTGTAGGAACTTTTATTGGAAATGAATATGTTTGGTATGAATAACGGGAATAGGCGTAACGGACTGTGTCTAAATGAGTGTTGTAGGTAATGTGAAAGCCAACCGACTAAAGATAAAAATAGTAAGTAATAAATATTAAATTATATTTGTTTAATGGCAACAAGGATTGAAAATATTAATTCTAATATAATAAACTGGGCAATTACTCGAGCAGGTAATAGTCTAGAGGAATTTTATGCGGATAATCCTGACGTTTTAGATTGGATTGAGGGAAATAAAAAGCCTACTTTAAAACAATTAGAAAACTTCACTCATAAAGTTCACGTTCCTTTTGGCTATATGTTTATGAATGAGCCGCCAAAAGAAGAAATACTTATACCATTTTTCAGAACTGGGGCAGCCCCAAGAGATAAGGTTTCTTTGAATGTTTATCATACAATCCAAATTATAAAGGACAGACAAAATTGGCTAACAAATTATTTACAAGAAAGTGAATATCCTGATTTGGATTTTGTTGATAAATACAATGAAAATTCTGATTATAAGGAAATCGTAAATGATATTAGAAAGACCTTAAAATTATCAATTAATTGGGCGAGTAAAATTGGGACTTGGGAACAGGCTTTAGATCATCTTACATTACAAATTGAGGAAATTGGAATAATTGTCAATTTTAATGGAATTGTTGGAAATAACACTAGAAGGAAAATTTTAGTTGAAGAATGCAGAGGCTTTGTTTTGGTAAATAAAAAAGCACCTTTTTTATTTATAAATTCTGCAGATGCTAAAGCAGCTCAAATGTTTACTCTAATTCACGAAATTGCCCACATTTGGTTAGGAGAAAGTGCAGGTTTTGATAATAAGCAAATGCTTCCTGCTGATGATCCAATAGAAATATTATGTGATAAAGTTGCAGCAGAATTCTTAGTGCCAGAAATTTTTTTAAGAGAAAAATGGAATAGCAGTCAAGATATTAAATATTTAAGCAGAGTGTTTAAAGTTAGTCCAATTGTTATAGCAAGAAGAGCTTTAGATTTAAGTTTAATATCTAAACCTTATTTTTTTGAATTTTACAATAATTACATAGCTGAATTTAAAAACAAAAAGGAAAGTCAAAGTTCTGGCGGTAATTTTTATGCAACTGCAAAAAAGAGAATAAGCTTAAGATTTGCTAGTTATGTGAATAATGCGGTAAATGAAAACAATCTTTTGTATAGAGACGCGTACAAGTTAACAAGTTTAAAAGGTAACACATACGAGAAGTTTATTAATGAATACCTCTATCAAGTATGAGTAAATTCATTGTAGATTCCAACTTCTTCATACAAGCTCATCGTTCAATATATCCACTTGATGTATTTCAGAGTTTTTGGCTAAAGGTTAAAAATTTATCTGAAAATGGTACAATTGTAAGCATTGATAAAGTTAAAAAAGAGATTTTCGACAATGCCTCTCACCAAGACGAATTAAAACTATGGTGTGGTTCTAATTTACCAACAGATTTTTTTTTTGATACTGCCTCTGTTTTAAATAATTATATTTCTATTGTAAGTTGGGCAAATTCGATGACTGATCATTACACTCCAAATGCAATTCAAGAATTTTTCGAAACAGATTTAGCCGACCCTTGGCTTATTGCTTTTGCGATGAGTAATAATTGGACAATTGTTACTTACGAAAAAAGTGAACCCAATATAAAAAGAAAAATTAAAATACCAGAAGTCTGTAATCATTTTAATGTTAGGTATATCAACACTATACAAATGTTTAGGGAATTGAATGAAAACTTTTAATAGACTACCTCTAACGTATGAACATTCCACAACGATAAGAAATTTTAACTTCCGAAATTTTCTAAGGCCTTTTAAAAGCTTTTATTTTTTCCTTCTCTTTGTTTAATTATATTTTGGTTGGCTTTGTACTACCAAGTAAGCTCCTCAACTACTATAAGTGAAGTAAATATGGTTTTTATATGTTATCACATATAATTACGTATTTTTATGTCTAATTATACGTAAAAACATATAATGAAAGAACTGGCAGATTTTGTAAAAACCCGACGTAAACAACTTAATCTCACTCAAGAGGAGTTTGCTGATAGGGCAGGAGTGGCATTAACCGTAATCCGAAAAATAGAACAGAATAAAACAAATTTGAATCTTGATAAGGTCAATCAAGTTTTAAAGATGTTTGGGCATAAATTGGTTCCTGTAAGTTTAAAAGAATTAAAAATTGATGATAAATTGATCTAAAAAGGATTGATGTCACATTTCGCTGTTTCAACTATGGAACGGAACACAAAAGAATTACTTGTGTATAAAATCAAATTATCCATACATTTCTACAATTATAGACTTATATAAATATAGATTTCTATATTTATAGATTCATATAATTACTAGAAAGAAACAGCATATACATACAGATTTTCATCGACTGCTTTTATGTTATTATATCCAACAGTACAAAATTGCGCATTTAAGAAATAGTTTACTATATTCTGATTGTTGCGAATTTGTGAAAACTTAAAAGACACCCCTTTATTAAATTAGAAAATAGAGTACATGATCACAGGAGAATTAAAATTACAAATAGACCAAATCTGGAATACCTTCTGGACTGGTGGCATATCCAATACCATAACCATTGTTGAGCAATTGACCTATCTCATCTTTATCAAAGATTTGGATGAAACCGAAACACGCAACGAACGTATGTCAAAACGTCTAAATAAAAAATTTACACCCATTTTCGGAGCTGACCAACAGGATTTTCGTTGGAAGAATTTAAAAGAAATGGACGTTAACGAACGTCATACTATTTTCAGTAATACGGTGGATGGTATTTTTCCTTTCATCCGCTCATTAGGAAGTGAAAAAAGCTTGTTCAGTACCTATATGAAAGGTGCTACTTTTGGTATATCAAAGCCAGCCGTATTAGACCAAGTGATGGAAAAGCTAGAGCGACTGGATATGTCTAACCAAGACATTAAAGGCGATATCTATGAATATCTATTGTCTAAATTAGAAGGTGGTGGCACAGCTGGTCAATTTAGAACCCCGCGCCATATCATTAAGATGATGGTGGAAATGATGCAACCCACCTTGGAAGACACTATTTGCGATCCCGCAGCAGGAACTGCTGGTTTTCTAGTGGCTGCCAAAGAATATATAGACAAACATTACGATGTTACAGAACTCGACAAACATCGTGACCATATAAACAAAGACATGTTTAGCGGTTCTGAGTTTGATGCGACCATGCTCCGCATTGCCTCTATGAACTTATTCTTGCACGGTGTGGAAGAACCTCATATTATAGATGTTGATGCCGTAAGTAAAGACAACGAAATAAGTGATGCCTATACCTTGATACTGGCAAACCCACCTTTTAAAGGCACAATTGACAAAGAAAGCATTGCGCCAGGATTGCGAAATGTGACCGATACGACAAAAACAGAACTACTCTTTTTAGCTTTAATGTTACGCCAACTCAAAAAAGGCGGACGCGCCGCAGTAATTGTACCAGACGGTGTGTTGTTTGGTAGCGGAAAAGCGTACAAAAGCATACGTGAGGAAATTGTGGCTAACCATAAACTTGAAGCGGTAATTTCCTTGCCAAGTGGGATATTTAAACCGTATTCAGGAGTAAGTACGGCGATTATAATATTTACCAAAACCGATAATGGCGGTACCGATAACGTATGGTTTTATGATATGCTAGCGGATGGCAAAAGTTTGGATGACAAACGAAATCTATTAGTAGATGCCGATGTTTTTGAAGCCTTCTCTTTTGGCGATGGTTTAGCCGAGTTATCAGAAGAGCTACAAAAACAATTACACGATAAGTTTAATTTACCTGACGTTATCAAACGTTTTGCGTCACTGCAAGACAATAAGCAATCTGATGAAGTTAAACGTAAACGCACCGAGCAATCTTTTCTAGTGCCCTTTAAAGAAATCAAAGCCAACGATTGGGATTTGTCCATCAACCGCTATAAAGAGATTGTATATGAAGAGGTGGCATATGATGCGCCACAGATAATTATAAATCGCATCAGTCAACTAAGTAAAGAACGAGATGAGCTATTGCAAACTCTTTATAAAGATATATAAAGAGTTTTTTAAAACGATGTATATAAAAATAACCTGTTAAGCAAACTGTACTTTTCTATACAATTACGCAAATGTGTACAATTATTTCACTTTTTTATACATACAAGCATAACGTGTAAAGAAAATCGAATTATCTATACATATAGAAAAGAAAGGAATTAAAATTATTATGATAGAGACTAAATCTAATATTGGAAATATATCAAAGGTTTTAAAGACAGGAAAAACTCCACCGTCAAAGAATGAAGCATATTTTAAGAAAGACTATAATTGGTTTACTCCTGGCGATATAAGTAACACGAAATATATTAGCTCTTCAGAAAGACATATCAGTGAGTTGGCTCTTAAAGATCGTAAAGCATTTCTTTATCCATCAAATAGTATTTTAATTACTTGTATTGGTAATATTGGAAGAGTTGGAATTTCCAAGGAAGAATGTGCGTCGAATCAGCAAATTACGGCTATTGAACCTATGGATGAGGTTCATGTTGATTATTTGTATTACTGGTTTATTGCCAATCAAAAACTTTTACAGGATAAATCAAATAGTGCAGTTGTTCCAATCCTAAATAATAAATCGCTAAGGGAAGTAGCCTTTAATTATCCTCCACTAAAAACCCAACAACACATCGCTCAAATTTTAGACGATGCCGCAGCCTTACGCGATAAAACCAAACAACTACTCACAGAATACGACTTGTTAGCACAGTCCATTTTTTTGGAGATGTTTGGGGATCCTGTAATTAATCCCAAAAGATGGAAAGCAAGTACAATTGAGAAAGTATGTGTCAAAATTCTAGGAGGTGGTACTCCGAGAAAAAATAATGAAGAATATTACAATGGTGATATTCCTTGGGTAACACCTAAGGATATGAAAAAACTATATATAAATAATAGTAAAATAAAGATTACTCAAAAAGGAGTAAGTGAAAGTTCCGTGAAATTAATCCCTGAGAATTCTATTTTGATGGTTATAAGAAGTGGGATTTTAAAGAAAAAATTACCAATTGCAATGAGTACTTCAGAGGTAACAATTAATCAAGATATGAAAGCTTTTATTGCAAATGGAAATATCGTTAATCCAAAATATTTAATGTTCTTTTTCTTAAATGCACAAAATTATTTATTAGCTAAAGTTAGAGCTGTAACTGCCGATAATATTGAGTTTAATGAAATTAAGAAAATGAAAATTCCTTTACCAGAATTAAGTCTTCAAAAACAATTCGCAGAAAAAATAACTTTGATAGAACAGCAAAAGGAATTAGCACAACAAGAGCTAAAAGAAAGTGAAGATTTGTTTAACAGCCTATTACAAAAGGCTTTTAAAGGAGAATTAAAATAATGAATAGACATTTAAACATATTTAGACCATTTAGTCAAAAGCTAACAAACGAAAATATTGAGGACAATCTGAGTCGTGCGTTTGTGCTTTGTTTGCAAAATAACTCGTTGCTTTTTCATGAGTTTTTAAGAACTATTTTTTATGAAACCAGGCAAGAAATGCTTTTTCAAAACTTACTTTCAGATATTACAGATAAAGATGCTTACAGCATAGGGATACAAGTTGAAACAACTGAGATTAACGAGTCGTTTTCAAAAGTGTTTGCATTAACCATGTGTGGTGTACCATTAGATATGCAAGACTTTATTCAAACAAAACCAAAACAAGAAAAAAAACATCGTACAGATATATTTATCGCAATTAATGATATAGCAATTGTTATAGAGGTAAAACGTGATAACTCCGATTGTCGCCATCAATTATATCAACAGGTTGGGGCATTTACTGAAGATGTGAATCAGCACTCCGTTCTTCCTTTAGATTTCAACTGGCCAAAGTTAATGCAATTAGTAAACCGTGTTGATGGATTTCAAACGCTTATAAAGTCTTCCGATAAACAGCTTAAGGACTTTATTGATTTAATCCAAAGTTACAATCCTAATTGGATTCCAGTACCGCCATTAGCTTCCACAGGGAATAGTGTGGATAAAACATATCAGATTAGGCAAAGAATTGTTGCGGCTTTAAAAAACATAAAAGAACAAGACGGAAATGTTTTAGACTATAATAATCGAATAGGTTTAGAATTACATTACAAATGGGCAAAGGAAATGCTTATTAATTTGCGAACAACGGAAGATAATAACGTAAATCTTGCTTTCGGTATCTGGCCAGGAAACACAAAAGGTCAAGGCACATATGTTTTAGAGCAACTTAAGAAAAATGAAGACTGGACGCCACCAAATAGTATTGTGGTTAATGGAAAAGAGTTGAAAGTAAAATGGAGTTATGAACTTAAATTTTGCCATTTTAATGGTTATATAACCAACATTATAATTAACGAAGCACATCTTAAACCGGGTAAGAAGTTGATATCAGGAAATGTCCATTGGAACCATACTGGAAAGTATAATAAAGAGCAGTGGAATGATTTAGAGAACTTCCTTGACGATTACCTTATTGAAGATTACAACTGGCGTGAAAAATCTGGATGGAGAAAGCATTTCCTAGATACGGGTCGTAATTATTTAACGCTGTCTATAGGTTATGAAATAGAAACTATAGTTCCGGTGGCGTATTTGCAAACAATAGATACTGAAATTGGAAATTTACAACCACTTTCAGACTTCATTGAAAATATAGAGAGCCAGTATAAAAATCTGTTTTTATAGGAATGAATTATAGAGAGGAGGCATATCCTGAAGATTTACATTTTTTGTTAGATAATGCAAAGGATATTGCAAATGATATCATAGATAGGTTAAGCCATATTGATTGTCCAAGTATTGATGATTTGTATAATGAGTTATACAAAACTTGTGGTGCTAAACCAAGATATTCAGTAGTGCGCAATAGAAAAGCATTCGACGCTATTGGCTACGTTCCAAATATAAAATCAGGAAAGTCAAAATCTAAAAATGAATTTAAAGGTTTGTATGTTTTTGGAAATGAACTTGATGGTAAAGTTACTCCAGTTTATATAGGCATCAGTAGAACTGTATTCCGTAGATTGCGACAGCATGGTTTTGGTAAATTACATAACCATTGCACATTGGCTTATTTAATGGCCAAAAATGAGAATGATGCTTTAGAGAGGAAGACAGCTCATATTAAAAATAATGAGGAATTAGAATCAAACAAAGAAAAACTAAGAGCTTTTAAAGTGGCTTTGATTCCAATAGAAAATAATTATGAACTTTACTTTTTAGAAGTAGCAATTGCGGGCTTATTAAAAATTAAATGGAATAGTTTCAAGACACATTAGTATATTAGAGGTTATGAATTCAAATTTCCAGTTTCTTAAAAACGAGTTTACCACTTTTTTCGATCGCGCGGTTAAGGCTGAACAAACGGTCATTACGGACCCACGTACGTCATTGGTTTATAGTCGCATGGCATTGGAAGAAGCCATCAACTGGATGTATGCCAATGATGCCGAACTAGAAACACCTTATGATACGAGTTTAAATAGCATGATGATGCAAACTCTATTTAAAGAGCAGTTTAACCACAAACTCTATAATGAACTTCATATCATTCGTAAAGTTGGAAATCTTGCATCGCACAACAAACCTGTAAATGATGTAGATGCCCATAATGCCATTGAAGCCTTGTTTTACTTTGCAAAATGGTTTGGCAGATCTTATGCTCAAGAAGATTACGAAGATTCTGGTATTTTTGATTTTGAAATAATTCCTAGAGAAGGTGCAGGTGCACTTTCCAAAAGACAAATCCAACACTTACAAACCCAACTTGATAAGGAACTCAATACCTATCAAACACAATTAGTAGCTAAAGAAGAACAACGGCAGCAACTTGCTGACGAAAACGAACTCTTCAAAAAGCAGATAGAAGAATTACAAGCACAATTACAAGCCAATAAAGTAGAAGCCAACGTCGCTGATGAAGTACATCATCCACGTAATGAAGCCGAAACACGTAAATATATTATAGACCTTGCCTTGCGTGAAGCAGGTTGGGATTTAGATGGCATCAATGACAAGGAATACAAAGTGCAGTACATGCCAAAATCTACAAACGTCTCTGAGACGGGCTATGTGGATTATGTATTGTGGGATGATGACGGTTTGCCATTGGCGCTCATAGAAGCCAAACGGACTTTAGAAAGCGTTACCAAAGGGGAGAACCAAGCGCAATTGTATGCCGATAGTTTAGAGAAAATGCACGGCCGTCGCCCCATCATGTATTACAGTAACGGTTATGAAACCTACTTGTGGGACGATCAGTTTTACAAGCAGTCACGACCAGTACATGGTTTCTATACCAAAGCCGAATTGCAAACGGCGATGTTCCGTCGGACACATCGTAAAGATATTCGCTTGGCACCAATTGATACCGAAATTGCAGGACGTTCCTACCAAATGCGATCCATTAAAAGTATTGCAGAACATTTTGCCGGTACCGACAAAACCAATGGGAAACTCATAGGCACCAACAGAGGTGCATTATTAGTCCTTGCGACAGGAACAGGCAAAACCAGAGTATCTATAGCTTTTTCAAAAGTGATGTTAGAATGCAATTGGGCAAAACGGGTTTTGTTTTTGGCCGATAGAACCAGTATTGTCGATCAAGCCAAGCGTAACTTTGTAAAGCTTTTACCAGAACACACCAGTGTGAATTTATTAGAAGAAAAAGACAATCCTGATGCCCGTTTTGCTTTTTCAACCTATCAAACCATGATGGGCTTAATAGATGGCAGTCGTGATGAAAATGCGCGCTTTTATGGTGTGGGACATTTCGATTTAATCATTATTGATGAAGCACACCGTTCTATTTATAAAAAATACCAAGCCATTTTTGAATACTTCGACGCCTTATTTTTAGGACTGACCGCAACGCCTATTGAAAGAATAGATAGAAATACCTATCAGATGTTTGGTTTGGCTGATCAGTCGCCAACAGATGCCTACACCTTTGACGAGGCAGTCTCCAATGGACATTTATCGCCCTACAGAACTATAGCATTACCTACTAATTTTCTAACGCATGGCATTAAATATAGCGAGCTTTCAGAAGAAGAAAAGGAAGAGTTTGAAGATGAAATACTAGAAGGCGAAGAAGCCACAGGTAACGAATGGATTTCTGCCTCAGAGTTGAACTCCTGGTTGTTTAATAAACCTACAGCTATTGAAACCTTGCGTTATGTTTTAGAACACGGCATAAAAAAAAGAGGCGGGGACGAATTGGGTAAAACCATCATTTTCGCAAAAAATCAAAAACATGCTCAGTTTCTGAAGGACACCTTTATGGAACTTGACAAAGAATTGTTTGGTAATGATTATGTCAAAGTCATCACGCATAATGAGCCAAAAGCCAAGGAATTTATCAATCGTTTTTGCGATGAAGAAAAAGAGCGCTTACCACAAATAGCCATTTCGGTAGATATGATGGATACTGGGATTGATGCACCAAGTTGCGTGAATTTGGTATTCTATAAACCTGTAAAATCTTATGCTAAATTCTGGCAAATGATTGGTAGGGGCTCACGATTACGTCCTGATTTATTTGGCGTAGGAGAAGATAAATCTCATTTCTTGATTTTTGATCTCTGTGGTAACTTTGAGTTTTTTGAAGAAAATCCTAAAGGTCAAGATGCGAGCACACAAAAGAGTTTAACCGAAACTTTATTTGGTTTGCGTTTGCGCCTTGCAGAATACTTAAAAAGTGATCAATTCAAAAAAGACACATCATTACAAGATTTTAGAACAGAATTATTAGATGGATTACATCGCGAAATCGCGCTTTTAGATCTTGAGAGATTTGATGTTAAAATGAAATTGGAGGTTGTACACGAGTTTGGTAATGATAACCGAGAACTATGGAATCATCTCTCCAAACGTGATGTGAAGCGTGTTGAAGATGAATTGGCAACTATAGTAAAGCCACAAAAAGGCGATACAGACTTGGCGCGATACTATGACAAGTTATTATACACACTGATCACAAAACGACTAGAAACCCCAAACAGCGAGGAGTATGTCAATAGTTTTCTGATTCCTATTTCTAAGATTGCTTCAACCTCCAAAAAATTGTTAAAGAAAACCACGATTCCTGCTGTGAAAGCAAAAGAAGACATCATCAAAATGCCACTTGAAGAAGACTTTTGGAAAGTTGACGGGATCGTACATCTTGAAAAACTAAGAAAAGGGGTGCGTGAATTGGTAAAATATATAGATCCAATAGACCAGCGTTACGTAACCACAGATTTTGCGGATTATATTTTAGAAGACGGTATAAAAAATAGTCATCCTTCAGACGAACCCCGAGAAGTATATCCAGTTTCGCCATTTCAAAATAATGTGCATCGTTTAGAGCAATTGATACGAGAAAACGAAAATCATCTTACTATTGGAAGAATCCGCAAAGGCGACCCCATCACTGAAAGCGAACTCAAAGCTTTAGAAGACATGTTGTTTTCAGGCGGAATTGATAAAGAAGCAATTGAAAAAGAATTAGGCACGCAGTTTAGTCTTGTCAAATTTATCATCTCCTTAATGGGCTTAAGTCCAGAGAAGGTCGATAGTGCTTTTGCGCAATTCATTAATGACTACCAATTAAATGCTATTCAAATAGAGTTTTTGGATACCATCAAAAAATTCTTAACCACCAATGGAAAAATAGAACCTAGCAAGTTATATGATTCTCCTTTTAAGAACTATCACTCCATGGGTATTGATGGCGTATTTACAACGCAACAGGCTGATATGATTTTTAAAATTGTGGGGGATTTTAATCAGGCTAATTAAATATTCACATTCTAAGCATCTTGAATATTTATAGTTCATTCATCATTGGTGTGAATTGTTTTCATAATTGATTTGCAATCGGACGGTTTTTAAAAGATCAAACTCATCTCAACCTCAATTTTCAAACCCGATTATTTCTCCTAATTCACAAAGGACTTTTTAAATTTGCTTGGTTCTCATACTCTACGAATAACAGCTTATTGGTTGCTTGAATCGCATACGTTGTGAAAACTTTTTCCGCCATTTTTACCTGCTCGATTTTTTTACTTTACTTTGAATATCTTAAAGCTACGAAGACAATAACAACCCTAAAAATTCCACAATTATTTTGCTGGCTCCAATTTTAAAAGATCCTCTGATAATTGCACCACCTCGAAGTCATGTACTATCTCAGTTTCAGAGTTTAGTATTTTAATCCTGTTTGTTTTCGGGTCATATTCCCATGTTCCTGTTTCCATATAATGGCCATCATTTTCAGCCAATACAAGATACTCACATACTTTATTCTCATGAAAATTAAAAACTTGTCTGTAACGAGCAACTGGGAAGTCTTTATAATCACTAGGCCTGTAGACTTCAAGGTCATCAGATAACTTTTCTTCGAAGGCTTGCGTCCAGTTATTTTCAAGTAATTCTATTTGAAGTCTGTTTTTGCTTTCTTCACAACTGGTCATCATAAAAGCGCTGGCGAATACCATTGTAATGAGATTAAGTCTACTCATAAATTCTTAAATTTAATTAATTGTTTCGCAATAAAAGTAACAAAATATGCTGTTGGATTGAGTAATCAAATAGTAATTTTTCGAGATCTTATAGCGTTCCTTGATTGGATATATGACACCAATACATAATTATGATAGCCAAGCAAATACGACTTAATTTTTATATAAAGATTTAGATTTTTTCTTTCACAGAAAACTTAAAATGTATCATTCTCAATAAACTTTTGACTTCCAAAAATATTAATTTATGAGCTTTAACTATGTATATAGTAACATAAGTTACACTTGAAGCTTAGTGAAAGGGCTATCTTTGAAAAGTTATTCATTTATATAATTAATCCAAATTTTAAAAAGAAAGTATGAGAAATCAATTTTTAATGATCGTTTTTGTTTTTGTAGGATCGGTAATGTACACTCCTGCTACCGCACAATCATTAAGTGTTTCTGCCGTTGAGAATGCCGTTAAAAAAGATGGTAAATATGCCATCCTCGTTCCGAATGCGCGCTATTTTCAAGCAGCAGTGATGACAGGGGAAACGCTAAAAACCAACAATCCAAATATGGATTTTGAGATTGTAGTGGTCAGCGCTGTTGCTAAAGACTTAGTTACTGATGATAGCCTGAAATCATTTATTAAAATCAGTGAAAAAGTGGGCATCCGTATCGTGGTCTGTGAATCTGCAATGAAACACTTTGGCGTAAAAAAATCAGATTACCATCCTACCATTGAAACCACACCTGACGGTTTTGCTTATATGTTCGGTTTGCAGGAGAGTGGTTATAAAACGATCTCATTATAATTTAAATTTGAACGGTTTCAATCAAATCTTATTCATCACAAAAAAACCCTTAATCGAGGGTTTTTTTAATTAAGTCATAAAATTCTTAGGATTTCAACTTCATCAACAAATACGAAAACATCAGTGCATTTCTTTTTGCAGATTGCTCATTGGTAGAAGAACCTCCATGTCCGCCTTCGATGTTTTCATAATAATAGGTTTTGTAACCCATGTCCTTCATTTTTGCAACCATTTTTCGCGCATGTCCTGGATGTACCCGATCATCTCGGGTAGAAGTAGTAAAGAATACTTCTGGATAGTCCATATCTATTTTCAGATTATGATAAGGAGAATATTTTTTTATGTATTCCCATTCTTCAGGCACATCAGGATCTCCGTATTCGCCCATCCAACTAGCACCTGCCAATAGTTTATTGTAGCGTTGCATATCTAACAATGGCACTGAACATACAATCGCATTGTATAAATCTGGTCGTTGTGTAAAGGCTACACCTACCAACAAGCCACCGTTGCTTCCGCCCATTACACCTAAATGTTTTGCTGAGGTTACTTTTTTAGTGATCAAGTCCTCAGAAACAGCGTATAAATCGTCAAAAACATTTTGGCGCTTTTCTTTGATTCCATCTTGGTGCCACTTCGGTCCAAATTCGCCACCACCACGTAAATTCGCCAGAACAATTACTCCACCATAATCAAGCCATGATACTCCATATGCCGCAGCATAAAAAGGGGATACGGAAATTTCGAAGCCACCGTACGCATATATCAAGGTTGGATTGGTCCCATCATTTTTTATGTTTCTTGCAGATACCATAAAATAGGGAATCATGGTGCCATCTTTCGATTTTGCTTTGTACTGTTTTACTTCGTATTTATTGGCATCAAAAAATGCTGGTAATGATTTATAGGCTTTAAAGGTATTAGAGCTTGCATCCGCTAAATACATTGTAGTTGGGGTAATAAAGTTTTCAAAACTAAAGAAAAACTGATCAGAAAGCTCATCCGTAGCCACAATGGAAATACTTCCAAAATCGGGTGCTTTTACTTTCTCGTGGGTCCATTCTCCATGGTTGAATGAATAAATATATAAATGCCCTGTTACATTCGTCAAAAGGTTAACGAGTAATTTATTTTTGGTATTTAAAACACCGTGAATACTAGAGAATTCGTCTGTTTCAAGGATGACTTGAATTTTCTTTTCACCTTTTAACAACGCAGGAACATCAAGACTTAAAAGTGTTCCAGTCTTATAGGTTTCGGAATTTATTGTCCAATCTGATTTTAATTGAAGGACCAATTGATTGTTCAAAATACTTTTTAAATCGGAATCCTCCGGAACATCTAATTTTATGATTTCATTATCGATCCAAAGTAATTGGTAGCTGGAAAATATCGTCAAATATCTTGAGATTAACGTGTACGTTTTCAACCCATCACGTTGCACACTACCAAAAACACCTAAATCTGTAGAATCACATTCATAAATGAGTTCAGAGTCTTTTAATGAAGAACTGCGTTTCCATAACTTTACCTGCCTAGGATAACCCGAGGTAGTCAAAGTGCCTTCCCCAAAATCAGATGAAATAATTAAAGTGTTTTCATCTACATAACTCGCCGAACTTTTGGATTCCTCTACAGAAAAACCATTTTTAATGAATTGTTTTTTGGAAACATCGAATTCTTTAATAACAACCGCGTCGCCACCTCCTTTGGACAGCTGAATTAAAAAATAATTATAATCTGGATATAATCCACTAGCTTCTTTAAAAACCCATTTTACACCGTCCTTGATAGAAAGTTCATCGATATCCAGAAGCGTTTCCCAATCCGGATTACCGCTTACATAACTGTTTAATAAACATCTTCTCCAAATACCTCTTTCATGATCTTGGTCTTTCCAAAAATTATAAACGTAATTCCCATGGATGGTGGGATAGGCTATTCTTTCCGTAGAATTATATATTTCTAAACTCTTCTCATAAATGGCTTGATAGTCTTTTTCGGAAGTTAATTTTTCAAGGGTAGCTTTGTTTTGGGAGTTTACAAACTCCAATGCTTTTGGGCCATCAATTTCTTCTAACCATTGATATTTGTCATTCTGCGCTTGAATAATTTGGCTTATTCCAATGAACGCAACTAATAGATAAGTGTGTGTTTTCATTTTTCCTTGGTATTAAACTAGTTCTTGATTTCTTTCTCTTTTGAAATGTTTAGTTAAGGAATACTGATGATGTTTTAATCTATTTTAAGCTGTTGATTCATACACTCTTATAAAGTTATTTTTACTATAAAGATAAATCTTATATGAATCCGAATGATTATTTAGTGGTCATTTTTAAGATGTTTTTATATTTTTGTTCATCGTAAAGCGCTGTTAAAGATGGAAATACACATCTGACATGAAGATATCTGGGATAAATGCGCATTAAATAATGAAGAGAATAGCTATGCTAAAATAGTTCCGCACATAGTATTCACTTTGTTTTTTTCAGAAGCAGAGAAGGACTCGAGAAACAATTTCTGTTATTGTAGATCTCAAAATAAGCTTAACACAACGCATGAAATAGATTATTTATGATTCGTGTAACGTTAATAATTGTAGGATTAAATTGAATCGTCATTGCGAACTTGCAAGATTAATAGTAAAAAAGAACAAAAACTATAGGCATTAATTTTTGTAATAATTTACTGACCATAGTAGTAATTTCACAATGTGTAATAATTTTAGTTAGTTAAATGCACTCGACATTCAACACATTATTTTCCTTTTGTTAATTATCCAGACTTAGTAATTTTATTTTTATTACTTGAAAGAGGATATTTTCACAGTTATTAAGTAATAATATTTCTTGCAGAACTATTTAGCAGCCAACATCTCAAAGTAAATTAATTAAAAAGTAGAGTTTAGATTTCACGATTTATATATTCTACACAATCAAACATGAAAAAACCCTCAATCGAGGGTTTTAATATATGCTTGTTACAAACGAAATATATAACTATCTGAATTATTTAAAGTAGTATTTTAAGCCTTAAGCGCAACATTACCGCTACATCCTAATCCTCTAATAAATCAGAAATTTTATAATTATGTAATCAGATTAAAAATTATAATCCCACGATGCTGGGCAATCTTGAAATAAAAGCTTCATGAACCACTTTAGGCGCGGAAATATGTCCTTTTTTTTGTTGATTGGCAGCATATAAATAGCCTTGTCTAGCTGCTTCTATACGCTGGTTTGGAGTTCCATGATGACCTGGATTTTCGAAACCGCAATCGCCGATATTGTAAAAAGCTGAGAGTACATCTTCAATTCTTTTCCAATTATAGGTACCGCCTCGTTTATGGGTTAAATAGTAACCTGTAAGAAAGTCTGCCTCCAATTCTGTCATACGAGTAGATTCTGGAGTACCGTTAAATGCCGGTACTGGATAATCCCAATTATTGATATTTTCAAACTGAATTTGATGACTCCACTCGTGTGCGAGGATACTTGACCAAACAACTTTAGGATCCAGGCCAGTTTCCGATAACATAGACACAATGCCATCACCTATAACAATAAATCCATTGGAAGTTGCGAAGCCGTCGGCAGCAAAAAATGGATTTTCTGGTATTTGGTCACTTGCCGTATTGAAGTGTTCCGCAATGCTCACAAGATAATCGACTTCTGCAGGTGAAGCATTTGAATAATTTTCATAAATAAAGCGAATAAAATCCAAGTCTTCTAATGTAGATGTGTGCTGCCCTCTAACAGTAATTAAATTGGGCATATCCCAAAACTTTTCTAGACTTCTGACGTCCTTTTTGACGTAATTGGTATACTCACCTTTAGCACCGAAAGTATCAGCATTTTTATTTTCGTCCAACGCCGCGATTTGATTGATTACGAAATAGTCGTCCAATATCACACCGATAGCGTCAGGGTTACCATCCCAATTAGCAATAAACCCATTTATAAACGCATTCCTATAATAGGAGCTTATAGCACTAAATGGCGTATTATCGCACTCACTTGGTATCACTGCATTGTTTAGATCGTACGAGAAATCTTGAACTTTCTTTCCAGAGATTCTCCACTTCAAATTACCGACAATCCCATCAGAAATGGCGTTATCAAAGTTTGATGATTGACCTTGAACTTGTCGGTTATCCATTTCTAAAGATTGTTCTGACGGGTTTTTAATTTCATCAGTACTACAAGATGCCAGGACCAAACCGAAAGCCAAGGCGATTAATACATGTTTCTTTGTTTTTTTCATAATTAAAGATTTTAGTTAATAAATTTGTTTTGGGAATTTAATCATTTTTGTGAGTTAATTGTTACAAAATTAAATCCATTTAAACTGGATCAATATTTTTTAACTTTCCTGATCAGGTTGTGAATTTTGCAATACCTTGAGATCTAGCTAAATGTAAAAGGAAAGTTTACCCCTTGAGATCGTGTTTCATAAATTTAATTATAAATTAACTCTCGAATGGAAATTATTTTACAGCAAGGTTTTGCAGTGTAGTTTATTAATAATTTGCCATGCCAAAAGAGTTGTAACTATTGTGTATAGAGTTTTAAACAGATTCCTTTTGTAATGGACGTACATTATCTCATCATTATTTTCAGACCTGTTATAAAATAAAAAAAACCTCAAAGCGAGGTTTCTTTTCTCGTAAGTAGTATATACTATTCGGGTTTATCTACAGAAGCATCACGAGCCAATGGCGCATCGTCTGGAGCCTCACCTAAGTATTTATCCAAATTGAAAAGTGATTCATCAGTCGCTTGTGGACCTCCGGCAATTTTCAATTTATCTAATAAATCCATAACTAATTTTTCTTCTTCAATTTGCTCTTTCACAAACCATTGTGCAAAATTAAATGTTGCCCAATCGCCCTCTTGATGGGCCAAATTGACAATCCCATATATGGCAGTTGTATTATCAACCTCGTGCTGAAAAGTCTTTTCAAAACAATCTTGCAAATTTTCCGGATCTTGAGGTGGCTCTTTAATAGCTTTAATTCTAACCTTGCCGCCTCGCTCCATAATATATTGCATGACCTTCATCATGTGATCGCGTTCTTCACCCGAATGGCGAAAAAAGAAATTTGCAATCCCACCATAGCCTTGGGCATCTGCCCAGCAGCCATAACTAAGGAAAATCTGCGCTGCCTCAGCTTCTTTCTCCACTTGGTAGTTTAAAATATCTTCTATTGATTGTGATAATCTTTTGGTATCCATGAAATATAAGTTTTAATGAATTATAAAATAAAGCAATTTTTAAAAAAGAGATTACCCCAATTGCGACTATTAAGTGTTGTAATAAGCGTAGAGGATAATCGTTGCTTAAGGTTATGAGTTATTAATTTCTTGGATAGAAGTATGGTTGAAATAACTTGTTCATTAATTTTATAAATAAATAAAACAAAAATATCATGAGCAAAGAAAATTTATACAACGACGACGCTAAAAAGAAGATTAAAGAAATGGCCGAGGATATTGACTTCACGATGATGGCCACGGACCTCAACACAACACCCTTACACATGGTTCCTATGAGTACCAAAAAAGTGGATGATATGGGAAATATTTGGTTTTTAAGTAATAAGAACAGCACGCATAATCAAAATATAATGAAGGATAACCACCTCCATTTAATCTATGCCGACAAGAGCAGCATGCAATTTCTAAATGTTTATGGGATGGCCACAATTAGCATCGATCGAAAAATCATTGATGAACTTTATGGGAAAGCAGATGACGCTTGGTTTGAAGGAGAAGACGATCCAAATATTACGGCGATTTCTGTACAACCTACCGAGGCATTCTATTGGGATCCCAAAAACAACAAACTAATCACTTTGGTAAAGTTGGGCGTTGGTGCCGTTACGGGAAATCAGCCTGATACGATGGACGTAGGAAAGTTAAAACTATAAGGGCTACAACTAACTTGATCTTCGGTTGGAGTTTTTTTGAACATAGAGGTTAATGGATGTTTAAAATGACGGTTTTCGAGGTTTATTCTGTTGTAATTATGTGATTTTAAACGTGTTCTCAGCGACTCTGTTTGAATCTATAGTCTTTTGAATTTTTAATCTACTTTCTTTTTTGAAGTATGATAGCATTCTTAATTACTGAATATCAAAGCATCATTATTTCTGTGCGAAATATTCTTTATACCATCATTATTCTAATTTTATAAGACATCAATTATATATTGAAACTTGTTAAATTCACAAACAAAGGCATCTACTGCATCCCTGGAAGATTCTATCTAGATCCATGGTTGCCGGTAGATTATGCCATTATTTCGCATGGTCATGCGGATCATGCTCGTATTGGAAACAAATATTATTTGTGTCAAACCGATTCTAAAGCTATTTTAAAACACCGTCTTGGGGCAGATATTCATGTTGAATCTCTCAATTATGACGAGACAAAATTGGTCAATGGAGTACAAGTGAGCTTTCATCCGGCAGGACATGTCATTGGTTCGGCTCAAATCCGATTGGAATATAAAGGTTTTGTGGTCGTTTTCACGGGAGATTATAAAGTAAAAAACGACTATCTGACCGTTCCTTATGAACCGGTAAAGTGCCATGAATTTATTACCGAAAGTACTTTTGGTCTTCCTATATATAATTGGTTAAGCGAAGCGCAGCTTCAAAAACAGATGCACGATTGGGTACTTAAAAATCAATCTCATAATCGAACAAGTGTGTTTTTGGGGTACTCTTTAGGAAAGGCGCAACGCATTATGAAACTTATGGAAGGTGTTGATAAGATGTATGTGCATTCGGCCATCCATAATCTCAATAATGCGATTGAAAGTTCCGGAATTAGGCTGCCGCAGACAGAATTGCTTACCTACGATTTTAAAAAAGAAGATCTTCAGAATAAAATCATCATCATGCCTCCAGGGTTGTTAGGATCAAAGTTATTAAAGAAAATCCCAAATGCCGCCACGGCCATTTGCTCTGGATGGATGCAAATACGCGGTAACCGACGTTGGCAAGCGGTTGATGCCGGATTTGCGGTCAGCGATCATGCGGATTGGAATGGCTTACTAACGGCAGTTAAGGCCTCAGAAGCGGAAAAAGTATATGTGACCCACGGCAGCCAAGCGACGTTTTCAAAATATTTGAATGAAATTGGCATCCCTTCTGCCGAAGTGAAAACAGAATATGGCGCGGAGGAAGACGATAAAGAAGTGACTACCGAAAAAACCGAAGCCTCATGAAGCATTTTTCTGAACTCATCAGTGCCATCGAAATCACGAATAAAACCAATGCTAAAATTGACGCCCTGGTCGATTATTTGAGAGAGGCTCCCGAAAAGGATAAACTTTGGATTATAACATTATTTACCGGAAAACGGCCTTCACGACCTGTAAAAACAACATTGATGCGTCAATGGTGCTTAGAAATCACAGGCTATCCAGAATGGCTTTTCTTGGAAAGTTATAGCAGTGTGGGCGATTTGGGAGAAACGATCGCTTTAATGCTGCCAGATCCGACCCATCATATCGAGAAAACCTTGAGCACATGGATGGAAGAATTAATTGCATTACGGCCAAAATCAGACATGATAAAAAAAGATTATGTCCTCAATGCTTGGTCAGGCTTACAAATGCAAGAACGATTAATTTTCAATAAGTTAATTGGCGGTAGCTTTAGGATTGGTGTCTCTAAAAAGACATTGGTCAACGCTTTATCTAAGTATTCCGGTATTGATGCCAATCAACTCATGCACAGCATTATCGGCAATTGGGATATCAATACCATTAGCTTTGACGATCTGATTCAAGGGGAGCATATCAATTATGATAATTCCAAACCGTATCCATTTTGTCTCGCCTATAGTTTGGAAAAGGAACTGCCAGAGTTGGGTGCCCCTGAAGATTGGCAAGTAGAGTATAAGTGGGATGGTATCCGAGGTCAAATCGTGAAACGCAATGACGAGATTTTCATTTGGTCACGTGGCGAGGAATTGGTCACGAGTCAATTTCCCGAATTGGTCTCTGCCATGGCAACTTTTCAGGATGATTTTGTGATTGATGGCGAAATATTAGCACTCAAAGACAATGCTGTATTACTATTTAATGATTTGCAGAAGCGTTTAAATCGGAAAAACGTCAGCAAAAAAATGCTGGAAGAAATTCCCGTGGGCTTTTATGTTTACGATGTTTTAGAATGGAATGGGGCAGACATTCGCACAAAACCCTTAAAATACCGTCGTCATATTTTAGAGAACCTATTGACTTCTGAAACACTGCCAAACCATATTGTTATTTCTGAAATTATTTTATTTAATGATTGGAATCAATTGGACGCCATCCGGAATCAAGCTCGGGAATTCAATAGTGAAGGTTTGATGCTGAAACAAAAAGAGTCGCCTTATCACACCGGTCGGAAAAAAGGCGATTGGTGGAAATGGAAAGTAGATCCGCTGACCATTGATGCGGTTATGATTTATGCGCAAAAGGGGAGCGGCCGACGCAGCTCAAAATACACTGATTATACGTTTGCCGTTAAAAAAGAGGATGGTTTGGTAACAGTGGCCAAAGCTTATTCTGGATTGACGGATGTGGAAATCACTGAAATTTCTAAATTTGTCAATAAAAATGCTATCGAAAAGTTTGGTCCCGTCCGCACCGTAAAGCCTGAATTGGTTTTTGAGATTGCTTTTGAAGGCATCGCTTTTAGCAACCGTCATAAATCTGGAGTGGCTTTAAGATTTCCCCGTATTTTAAGATGGCGACGTGATAAGACTGTGGATGATATTGACACCATTGAACAAGTCAAACTTTTAATCACCAACCCCAATTGAAAAACGTTCAAGATTCCCCAGGCTTTGAAATCATTACCAATTGGATGCAGGAAAAAAGGCAGAAGCCTTTCGATTTTCAATTGGAGACTTGGAACAAATACCATAATGGCTATAGCGGAATGGTGGTTGCACCCACAGGATTTGGCAAGACCTTCTCGGTGTTTTTAGCGGTCGTCATTGATTATCTCAATCAACCAGAAGCCTATAAAAAAGGAATGAAATTACTGTGGATAAGTCCGCTGCGATCTTTGGCAAAGGATTTAGCAAAAGCCATGACTATCGCCGTTGAAGAAATTGGTTTGGATTGGCAAGTAGAAGTAAGAAATGGCGATACCCCTCAGAAAGATAGACGCCGACAGGAACGCTTAATGCCAGATGTTTTATTGACCACTCCAGAAACGCTCCACATTCTTTTTTCACAGAAAAATAATTCTCGATTTTTTAAAGATTTACACTGTGTCGCGGTTGATGAATGGCACGAATTATTAGGTTCCAAGCGTGGCGTCCTAACCGAATTGGCAATCTCCAGAATATTATCGCTCTCAAAAAATCTTCAGATTTTTGGAATTACAGCCACCATCGGAAATCTCGATGAAGCTCAAAACGTATTGATCCCCTATAAAAACATCAAGACCAAACGAATTGTTGCGAAGGAAAAAAAGAATATCGAAATTGTTACCGTTTTACCCGACGAAATTGAAATCTTGCCCTGGGCGGGCCATATGGGCGTTAAGATGGTTTCTAAAATAATTCCTATTATTTACGATAATAACGCGACGCTCATTTTTACTAATACCAGAAATCAATCTGAAATTTGGTATCAGCAAATCCTGAAGGCAGAACCAGATTTGGCCGGTCAGATTGCCATTCATCATGGTTCAATAGATGCCGTGTTGCGCAATTGGATTGAAGATGCTATTTCTGAAGGGCTTCTTAAGGCGGTTGTTTGTACGTCGTCCTTAGATTTGGGCGTAGATTTCAAACCCGTAGATTGCGTGATCCAAATCGGATCGCCCAAAGGCATCGCCCGTTTTATGCAACGTGCGGGTAGGAGCGGACATGCGCCATACGAAACCTCCAAGATTTATTTTGTCCCCACGCATTCTTTAGAACTCATTGAAGCCTCGGCATTGAAGCAGGCCGTAAAAGATAAACGGATTGAGGCAAGAGAGCCCATGGTGCTAACTTTTGATGTGCTCATTCAATATATGGTAACACTTGCCGTTGGCGAGGGTTTCGAAGAAAAGGAATTATTCGAGGCGATCAATAAAGTGCATGCTTTCCATTATATGACTGATGAGGATTGGCATTGGGCGCTTCAATTTATTACGGAAGGCGGCAACACCTTAAAATCCTATGAAGAATATCACAAAGTGATTTTGGACGACGATGGTTTATATAAAGTAAAGAGCAAACGGGTCGCCATGCTGCATCGCATGAATATTGGCGCGATTGTCAGTGATGCCATGCTGAAAGTGAAGTTCTTTTCCGGAGGTTATATTGGCATGGTCGAAGAGTATTTTATTTCGAAATTAAAGCCAAACGATCATTTTATTCTTGCCGGGCGTGTGCTCGAGATGATTACCATTAAAGATATGACCGTATTGGTAAAACGCAGTAAAAGGAAATCTGCCATAACGCCTAGTTGGTTAGGAGGTCGTTTGCCGTTATCCTCATATTTAAGTCATTATTTGCGCGAAAAATTATCAGAATCTTTGCATCCAAAAAGCACGGAAAAGGAACTCCGATTTTTACATCCATTGATTTCACAGCAAGAAAAACATTCTCATATTCCGAGAAAAGATGAATTTTTAATTGAATTGATTGAAACGAAAGATGGCCACCATGTTTTTATGTACCCATTTGAAGGCCGATTGATTCATGAGGTCATGGCCGCTTTAATCGCGTATCGATTGAGTTTGATAAAACCGTTGACTTTTACCATCGCCATGAACGATTATGGTTTTGAGTTGTTGAGCGACCAAGCCATTCCCATTGATGAACACACGATAAAAACTATTTTATCCAAAGAAAATTTAATGGAAGATGTGATTGGAAGTATCAATGCTTCAGAAATGGCCTCTCGCAAATTTAGGGATATCGCCGTAATTTCAGGTTTGGTGGTACAAAGCCAACCTGGGACTCGGAAAAACAACAAAAGTTTGCAGTCGTCTTCTGGGTTGATCTTTAGGGTTTTGGAAGATTATGAGCCTCAAAATTTATTGTTACGTCAAGCCTATACGGAAGTTTTCAACGAGCAGTTGGAAGAAGCGCGATTAAAAGAAGCTTTCGAACGCATTTCTAAAAGCAAACTTATCCTTAAATTTGCAAAATCTTTCACACCATTAAGTTTCCCCATTAAAGTGGATAGTTTGCGTCAATCGCTAACCAGCGAAGATTTGGATGTACGCATCCGACGCATTAGGGACGAGGTGTTGAAGCAAACGCAAATATGAATATTAGTACAAAGAACATAACCATTCACAACGAAGTTGTAACCCTAACCAATCAACGGGGTCTTTATTGGGAAACAGAAAAAACTTTAGTGGTCTCTGATTTGCATATTGGAAAAACTGCGCATTTTAGAAAGGCTGGTATTCCGATTCCTTCCACTATTTTGGAAAATGACTTAAAGCGACTGCAAAGGTTGATAGATCAATTCCAGACAGAGATCGTACTGGTGGTAGGCGATCTTTTTCATGCTGAAAATAATACTGATATCGATCAATTTCAGACTTTTATAAATCATAATACCAAAGTGAGTTTTCAACTTATCAAAGGGAATCACGACCGATTAAAAGATAGTTTTTACGAAACAATGGGTATCACAGTTTTTAAAACCCATAAAGATGTTGGGCCTTTTAGGTTTGTCCATGACGAACAACATTGTGCCGTGGATACATTTTGCATTTCAGGGCATACCCATCCTGGAGTGACCATTAAGGGAAGAGGTAAAGTATTTATAAAGCTTCCATGCTATGAGGTTTCCGAACATCGATTGATTTTACCTGCGTTTAGTGAATTTACGGGTTTGAACACTAAGCGTACCGTTGAGACTGCAACCTGTTATGGTTTTACAGAGAAATCTGTATTTGCGATATGATTTCTCGTTTTAGCGCTCAGCTCAATTCTGATTTAGCAGTATATTTCAAACTTAAATCTTAAGAACATGAAAAATATATTTAGAGCCCTTTTAGCAGGATGGGGAGCAAAAAAAGTAGGTGGTGGTAAATGCGGATGTATTGGAACTATTGTAGTATTCATTATCATTTATGTGTTGCTTGGCCCAGTCTTTAACATGATATAAGGCGATGCTTTTATAAATATAAAAACATCATTTAGAATTAACAATCAGCTGATTTATAGTTTGTGGATAATTATCACTTAAACTGTATGTTCAGCTGCTGTTATTTTATAGCACTTTGGTACAGACTAAAATAATTTTTTCGTTTTTGAAATTGGTCGTGAAAAAAAGATAGGATTCTCCACCATCTTTTATTTTTAAAGCTTTCCGGATGTTTTGAACAGTTTCAGGAAAGTTTCGTGTCGTAATATTAGCTTTTTTAATGCTAAATTTTTGAAACGCTTTCTTATTATAAGGAATGGTTTGTTCTATTTTAAAAGTTCTTCCGGGGAATTCAATTAAATTTTCACTAGTATATAAATGGGAATGTTTGTGAAGTTTTCCAACCTTAAATGCTGAGGTCAACGCATTGAAGCCACCCGATTTCATAATGGCAGAATTAGGTTCGTACAAATAGATTAGTGGTTCACTGTAAATGGGCTCAACTAAAGACTCTTCATCCATAAAAAATTCAAATTCTTCTGAACTTATATTTTTTATATTGACTGTATTGACAGTTATTTTCCCAGAAAATCCATGTTCTAAATTCCATAATAATTCTTTGACCTCATTATTGACCGCAATAATATGGATGTTTTTCACGTGGTCTAATTCATTGATTCCAACGGTAAGATCCAATAGAGGTGAGGTTTTGATAAGGATGTGGTCCGACCTTGACCATAATATTTCCAAATGTTCTGGAATGTTTGGCAAGCAGTCTTTCAGAAAAAACACTTTGCCTTTGCTCTCATGTCTTCGCGAAGGGTCAATATAAATCCAATCGTAATTTTGAGAGGAATTCTGAAGTTGAGATAAGCCATCTTCAGCAATGGTTTCAATATTACTGATGTTTAACATCTTAAAATTATGCTTCACAGTTTTGCTGAGCTCCCGATTCAGTTCGCAATGGGTAACCCTCTCAAAAGTCTTCGAAAAATAATAAGAATCCACTCCAAAACCTCCAGTAAGATCTATCAGTGTTTTACCTGCAATAAGATGTGACTTATATGATGCAGTAGCTTCTGAAGAGGTTTGCTCGATATTGAGCTTATTGGGATAATAAATATTGGACTGCTGATACCAAGTCGGTAATTTCTTTTCACACCGTATTTTAGCTTCGATTTGCTCAACAACTTCTGCGGTGGTAACTTCATTAAAAGGAACTCCTTTTAGAATCAGAGTTGTGGGATCCGTTTTAAGATTTTCATTAATGTAATCTTGAACATCAGAATGTAAAATAGCCAAATTCATTCTATTCGATTTATTAGGAAAATACCGAAATCAGATTAAAGATTCTTAGTCAGATGCTTCACAAGCTTATATTCTGATAGAAACTCTTTTGATATCACTTTTATAGTCGTATAAACGGGAACGGCCAGAATCATTCCTGGGATCCCTAAAAGTAAGCCTCCCGTAATAATTACAAGAAAGATTTCTAACGGATGCGAACGTACACTTTGGCTAAATATAATTGGTTGAGAAATAAGATTATCAATTAATTGGGCAATACCTACGCCAATCAAAACTTTAACGAGTAATGGCAATAAATCTGACGAAAAATCAACGCCTAAATTATTAGACACTACCACCAATATCATGACTGCACCACCAAGAAGTGGTCCTAAATAAGGAACTATATTTAAAAAAGCGCAAAGAATGGCAATAGCCAAAGCGTTTTTAACATCCAGATGGAGCAACAAGAAAAAGTAAATGACCGCAATGACCGTCGTTTGGATTAATAAACCTATAAAGTAACGTGACAGTAATTCCTTTACTTTATCCAAAACTCTTAAAAAGCGACGTTCCTTGCCTTCGTCAGCCATAATAGCCACAGCTTTTGTCATCATGCGTTCATCTTTTAATAAGAAGAACGAAATGAACAACACAGAAAATAAGCCAACTATAAAGGTGGAAATATTGCTTACAAAAACATCTACGAAACTGGCAACAATCTCGGAATCAAAATTTCTGACAAACTCAGTACGTTTAATAGCTTCAATAATATTGATTTTTTCGACTCCAATATATTCACTCGCCTGAATATTTAATTCATTAAGATCTTGTTTGACCATTTCAAAATCGATTTCGGAAATGTTTTTACTTTGCTCAAGAATAATAGGAACGAAAAGCCATAATATCAGGGTAAATAATCCCCCAATCAACAACAGCGTAATAAAAGCCCCAAGATTTTTTCCTAATTTCATTTTGTACTTGATGAAATGGACAACTGGTCTGAAAATAAGTGAAATAACTCCAGCGATAAACACAGAGAGAATTAGCGACTGAATTTTATAAAGAAAGAAAATGAGTAAAGCTATACCAATTATAACGCCTATGGCTTGCAAGATTCCTTTAGAGATAGTTTTTGCTTTCATTTTTTAAATATAATCCAAATATAGGATGTGGTAACAAGATTAATTAACGCAATTCGAAACATGTGTTCTAATAAATATAAAATAAAATCATCTCAAAAGTTGCTTGGTAACCTCATAAAGTAAGATGCTAGTGGCTTGTACAACATTCATACTGCTATTATAGCCAAACATTTCGATATGAATAATATGATCAGACATCATTAAACAGTCTTCCGAAACTCCAAAATTTTCATCCCCAATAATAAGCGCCAACGGTTCATCTTCTTTAAATTCCATCTTCATGAGTGATTTACTGGTGCTCGCAATTTCTAAGGCAATAATTTGACAACCTGACGTTTTAAGTTTTTCTAAAACCGTTTCGGTATTCTCACTCCATTCAAAATTAACATGCTTTTCAGTACTTCTCGATGCTTTGGTCATCTTTCTTCCTAAAGGAATAGGACTGCCGCAAAAAAATATTTTTTCAATCCCAAAAGCATCGGCGGTTCTAAATAAACTCCCAACATTAGCAGCGTTAGTAATGTTCTCACAAATCAAGGTAATTGGAAATTTCTGTTGTTTAAATTTTGAATTGTAATGAGTAAGCTGCATAAGGATTGATAATTGTTGATTGATGATTAACGATTTTTTGAAGTATGGATTATCCGCTTTGAATGAACAAGTTATGTGAGATTTTAGATTAATGATTTAAAAAAAAACTTTGAACTTTATTAATTTTTTCAATTCTAACTCTCATGATTATTGAAAAACTGCATAAATAATTTGTACGCACTTGATTAACATCTAAATACATACTTTAATTCATGAATCGTAAATCAAAAATCGTAACTCGCTAATCATCTTAGTTTTCAAAAACATATTTAATAATATTGGCGCCCATTTTTAGCGCTTTCTCTCTGACTTCAAAAGGGTCATTGTGCACTTCTTCATCTTCCCAACCATTTCCTAAATCACTTTCATAGGTAAAAAGTAGGATCAGTCTGTCATTTTCAAACATACCAAATGCTTGGGGTCTTTTGCCATCATGTTCATGAATTTTTGGTAGTCCTTCAGGAAATTTGAAAGCCGAGCTAAAAATGGGATGGGTTTTAGGTAATTCGACTAATTCTTTATTAGGAAAAACTTTCTTGAGCTCTTTCACGAGATAAGGCTCCATGCCGTAATTGTCATCAATATGTAAAAATCCCCCAGAAAAAAGATAATTTCTCAGATTTTCAATATCATTATCACTAAAAAATACATTTCCATGTCCCGTCATATGCAGAAATGGAAATTGAAATATATCTGGACTATCCGGCTCTACCGTCTGTGGTTTGGAATTGATCTTTGTATTAATGTTGATGTTGCAATAGGAAATCAAATTAGGTAATGATGTTGGATTTGCGTACCAATCACCACCACCTTTATATTTTAAAACAGCAATTTCTTGTGCATAGGATGAAATTGATAAGCACATCGCTAGAACCAGAAGAGCAGTTAATTGTTTTGAAATTTTAAAACTGAATGTCATGTGTCAAAAGTATAAATAAAAATAGTAATGTCTAGAAAAAGAACCGAGAACGTCTTAAGAGCTATTGGGACTATCAGAATTAGTAATCAAGACTGATCCTGTTAAATATTAAAATTTTGTTTCAACTTTACGAAATAGTCAAATTGTAAGAATCGTTTGGAATTCCAAAACTTAAAAATAAGAAAAGCGAATCATGGCTAACTCTTAATATTGAACACATTATTTATTCAATTTTAGTGATTTATACGAAAATGTAATCTTTATGGCATTATGTTCTGCAACATTATTTTAAATTGGCTTCGTTCTGAAAAGAGGTGCCGCTCCTATGCAGCTTATCGTCTAAACTAAAACATTGTTTTATATTAATATGACGGTCCTCTGGAGCTTTGAATAATTGAAAAATAGCAAATTTCCAGATACATTTAAGTTGGTTGGAAAAAAGATGTCGCTCCTACGGAACTTATGATCTATTTATACCATATTTGTCTATTAATATGTCAACCTCTAGAACTTCGAACCATGTGAAAACGATAATTTCTCATATATTGAATTTTATTTTGAAAAGAGATAGCGCTCCTGTAAAGCTTCCAACAATGTGAAAACATCGATTCCAGACTAGATAAATTATTCATAAATTTAGTTCCTTCAATATGTTAGCCACAGCGTGGCGACATCCTAATAGACCAATAAAGATTACAGTATTTAAGCTCCAGAGGAGCGACATATTATTAAATTGATAAACAGCAGCTTAAATCTAATGATTATAAAATAGGATGTTAATTTATCTATATAATATCTTGTTATACAGCAAAATGCGATATCTAACGCAAAGCTATTGTTCATTATGAAAAGCAATACTGTGGCACGCAACAACGGCAGCAGTTTCAGTTCTCAATCGCGTGTTACCCAAAGTTACTGGATTAAAACCAGAGGCGATTGCTAACTTGATTTCAGCAGAACTAAAATCACCTTCAGGACCAATTAAGATGAGCACATTGTTATTAGGCTTTAAAGCGTTTTTTAAAGATATACGTTCTGTTTCTTCACAATGTGCAATAAACTTTTGTCCATCGAACGGTTGTGATACAAAATCATTAAAAGAAATCGCCTCTTGAAGTTCTGGCATATAAAAATGCAAAGACTGTTTCATGGCGGACTGTATAATTTTCTCTAACCGGTCGGTTTTAATAATCTTGCGTTCGCTGTGGTCACAAATAATAGGCGTGATGGTGTCCACGCCAATTTCTGTCGCTTTTTCTAAAAACCATTCGTAACGCTCGTTCATTTTTGTTGGGGCGACGGCCAAATGGACTTTATAGTTTCGGGAGGGTTGAACAGTCTTTGAAAGAATAGAAGCTGTACAGTTTTTTATATCTGCAGAATCTATCATAGCTAGGAATAGCCAGCCTTTTCCATTGGTAATTTGAAGTTGGTCGCCGTTACTTTTGCGAAGCACCTTGACCATATGTCTGCTTTCTTCCTTTGTAAAAGTGAGGTGAGTGGTTTCTTCGGTAATATCTGGGTTATAAAACAGCTGCATAGCTAATTGGGTCAGTTGATTTTTAGATTTTTAGTCGGGAGGAAGCTGTTACATTTTGTTGTGCAAAATCGCCTTGCAAAAACTTCAAATAGCCAACTATGGCTATCATAGCGGCATTATCTGTAGTAAACTCAAATTTAGGAACATAGGTTGTCCATCCAAATTTTGCTTCTCCATCTTTCAGGGCTTGCCTAATTCCGGTATTTGCTGAAACACCACCACCAATGGCAATGTGATTGATGCCGGTTTGCTTTGTAGCCAGTTTCAACTTATCAATTAATATTCCTATGATGGTGTATTGGATCGAAGCGCAAATATCATTTAAGTTTTCCGCAATGAAATTCGGATTGACTTTGGTTTCCTTCTGAATAAAATAAAGAATAGCGGTTTTCAATCCTGAGAAACTAAAATTCAGGCCGTCAACTTTAGGCTTGGTAAATTTAAAAGCTTTCGGATTGCCAAGTTTCGCGCGTTTGTCAATTTCGGGACCAGCAGGATAGCCAAGACCCAAAATCTTACCACTCTTATCAAAAGCTTCTCCAACCGCATCATCAATCGTTTCGCCAATGACTTCCATATCAAAATGAGAAGTGACTTTTACAATTTGCGTATGTCCGCCAGATATCGTCATGCCCAAAAAAGGAAAAGGCGGTTGTTCAAATCCTTCCTCGTCAATGAAATGGGCTAAAATATGCGCTTGCATATGGTTGACATCAATCAGGGGAATATTTAATCCGTAAGCCAACGATTTAGCAAACGAGGTACCCACCAATAAAGACCCCATTAATCCTGGGCCTCGCGTAAAAGCAATCGCGCTCAGTTGTGATTTATCGATATTAGCGTGTTTTAAGGCCTGATGCACCACCGGAACAATGTTTTGCTGATGTGCTCTGGAGGCTAATTCTGGTACAACCCCACCATAAGCTTCATGAATGCTTTGACCGGCCACAACATTACTCAAAATTTTGCCGTTAAGCATTACAGAAGCTGCGGTGTCATCGCATGAAGACTCAATCGCAAGTATATAAATATTTTGTGAAGTCATTAATCTATATTAGGCACAATAATTGTTAATTTTGGCTCCAAAGTTATAACTTTTCAAACGTATCAAAAAACTTTTAAAAATAGCATCAAAAATTGTGGCAATAATAATATTGCTATTCATCATTTTGGTGCTCATTCTCTCTATTCCACCAGTTCAAACCTTTTTGGGAAAAAAAGTGACCAAACGTATTAACGACGATTTCGGTACGCATATTTATATTGATAAAATAGGTCTTCAATTTAATGGCGATGTTGAAATTAAGGGCATCTACATTCAAGACTACAAACAAGATACTTTGATAGGTGCCAAAGAACTGAACACCTCCATTTTAAATTTCAGAAACTTCTATAATAATAAATTAACTTTTGGAGATATTGATGTCCAGGAATTAACATTTAACATCCGAACCTATTTAGGCGAAAACCGAACTAATTTAGATGTTTTTGTAGCGCGGTTTGAAGAAGATAATCCGAGACCTGATAAAAGTAAGTTTTTATTGTCATCGAGTGATGTTTCAATTTATAATAGCACCTTTAGAATGATCAATGATAATAAGGATAATCCAAAAATCATGGAGTTCAAAGACCTCAATCTGAATGCGAGTAACCTTTTGATTAATGGTAGTGATGTTAGTGCGCGATTTAACACCCTTTCTTTTTTTGACAGTAGAGGCTTGGCCATTAAAAATATGGTTGCTGATTTTGAATACACGTTAAATCACCTGTCGTTTACAAATCTCATTATTAAAACGCCCAAATCTTTGCTCAATGGTAATTTGACTTTTAATTACAAACGTGAAGATTTACAGGATTTTACAAATAAGGTAAAGGTTATCGCAAATTTTGAGGATTCTAATGTCATGCTCAATGAATTGAATACCTTTTATAACGAATTTAGTGTGGAGGACCATGCCAAATTCAACGTAAATCTAAGCGGTACGCTTAACGATTTAAACATGATGAATCTGAGACTTGCGACGAGCGGTCAAACCAAGATTTATGGCGATATCAACTTTAAAAACTTATTTAATAGTGAGAGTAATACGTTTGAGATGGACGGGGATTTTAGCAACTTGTCGTCCAATTATTACGATTTGAAATCGCTCATGCCAAATGTTTTGGGTGCATCCATACCAAGTCTGTTCTCTAAATTAGGAAATTTTACTATTTACGGGAATACCAGAATCACGTCCACCGATATCGAAGCCACTCTAAAAATCAACACGGCACTGGGACACATAGATTCTGATCTCAGTTTATTGCGTTTTAATGATATTGATAACGCGAGTTATAAGGGAAACATCATATTGGAGGATTTTGATATTGGACAGCTTTTGGATGATCCAAATATAAAAGCAACAACTTTTGACTTGGATGTTGATGGCAAAGGTTTTACGCTTGAAAATTTAAAAACCAATATTAAAGGGCATGTTTTCAGCATTATATATAACGATTACAATTATGAAAATATTGACATTTCTGGTCAATTAGGAAATAAGATCTTCAACGGCGATTTGGTCTCAAATGATGAAAACTTCAAATTTAAATTCAAAGGATTAGCTGATTTGTCTAAAAAAGTTAGTGCCCTTGATTTCACTGCTGAAGTGGAACATGCGGACTTGAGAGCCTTAAATTTTGTAAAGAAAGATAGCATTTCAATATTTAGAGGAGATATCATCATGGATATGGATGGTTCAAATATTGATGATGCTTTTGGTAAGCTTATATTTAAAAATACAACCTACATTAATCAAAATGACAGTTATTATTTTGATGATTTTGAAGTAACTTCAACATTTAACGCGGATGAACGTATTGTAGAAATCAATTCGCCTGATATTATCGAGGGACAGATCAGCGGTATTTTTAAAATTAAAGACATTGGTAAACTCGTAGAAAACTCAATTGGAAGCATCTACACCAACTTTGTGCCCCATAAAATCGTAACGGATCAATATCTAGATTTTAATTTTACTATTTACAACAAAATCGTCGAGGTGTTTTATCCTGACTTGGAACTCGGCAAAAACACATTGGTAAAGGGACATCTAGAAAGTGATCAACGCGGATTCAACTTGACCTTTAAATCGCCACAAATTAAACTGCTGGATTATTTTGCCAATGACATCCAAATAAAAATAGACAATAAAAATCCTCTTTTTAACACTTATATAGAAATTGATTCCATCAATACCAAACTTTATAATATTTCAAAATTTAACCTTATTAATGTCACGGTTAGAGATACACTGTTTATTAAATCTGAATTTAATGGAGGGAAGAATAATAAGGACCAATTCAATCTAAGTTTATTTTATACGATTGATAAAGACAATAAATCGGTTGCGGGTTTTAAAAAATCTGATATTACAGTTAAGGATAACCATTGGTTCATCAATGAGGAGAGAAATAATTTCAATAAAGTAGCTTTTGATCGCAGTTTTAAAGAATTTGATATTTCTGATGTGGTCTTTAGTCATGAAGATGAAGAAATCCAATTCTCAGGGGTGTTGCGCGATTCAACATATAAAGATCTAAAACTTAGTTTCACGGAAGTTGAAATTAATAAAATCACGCCCACGCTCGACAATATGAGTTTTGGCGGTATTTTGAACGGCACTTTAGATGTGTTGCAACAAAACGGTGTTTATGTTCCCAATTCAAATATCGCCATTGAAAACTTAAAATTTAATGATTATTTACTGGGCGACTTAAAGGCGGATATTGTTGGTAATGAATCCCTCACAAATTATTCGGTGGATTTGTTTTTAAGGAATGATAATTTAAAGTCCTTGGACGTCACGGGGAATATCGATGTTAGTAAAACCAGGTCGGGGATAGATGTAGATATTATGTTTAATGAATTTGACTTGGAGCCGCTTAATGTTTTTGGAGGCGATGTCATTAACAATATTCGAGGATTGGCATCAGGCGATGTTAAGGTCATTGGGAGTTTAAATAAACCACAAATTGAGGGGACGTTGGTTTTAGATAACGCAGGATTGGCAATCCCGTATTTGAATGTGGATTACGCCTTTGATTTTGATACTGAAGTGACCTTAAAAGAGCAACGCTTCATTTTCAGTGATGTGACCATGACCGATTCCGAGTTCTTCTCAAGAGCGACCTTGAACGGATTTATGTCACATCAAAACTTTTCTGATTGGCGGCTTGGATTAACCATTGATACGAATAGATTTTTGGTTTTAAATACCGAAGATGCCGAGGATGCTGTTTATTATGGAACTGCATTTATGAGAGGCCGCGCAAGTATCAATGGACCAACTGATCAATTAGTCATTGATGTTGAAGGTAGCACGGCTCAAGGTACGGTCTTTAAAATTCCGCTGAATGACGTGGAAAGTTTTGGAGATAACTCCTATATTTATTTTTTAACTCCTGAAGAAAAAGCCGCCCGTTTGAAGGGTGAGGTCATTACAGAAACCCAGGTAAAGGGATTAGAACTGAAGTTTGATTTGGACATCAATCAAAATGCCGATATCGAGATTGTGATTGACCGAAATTCTGGAAGCACCATTCAGGGCAGTGGAGAAGGCAACCTGTTGTTTGAAATCAACACCAATGGCAAATTTAAAATGTGGGGGGATTTCGCAGTCTTCAAAGGCATCTACAACTTTGCTTATGGCGGTTTGATACAAAAAGATCTGATGGTTGAACCCGGTGGTAGCATTATCTGGGAAGGCGATCCATTAAAAGCACAAATCAATCTTAAGGCTATTTATAAAACAGAGGCCAATCCATCTGTTTTATTAGATAATCCAATCAACCGAAGCATTCCGGTCAATGTTGATATTAATCTTACCGGACAATTAGAGCAGCCAATTCCTGAATTCGTTTTGGCGTTTCCAAATGCAAGTTCCACGGTAAAATCAGAATTGGAATATCGATTGGAAACCAAAGAAAGCAGAGAGAATCAGGCTTTGTTTTTGTTAGCAACAGGCTCCTTTGCGAGTGAAATAAGTTTAGGTCAGCAAGCTTATGGAACCATTGCAGATCGTGTAAACAGCTTATTCAATGGGCTATTATCCAGTGATGACGATAAACTTAAATTAGGGATTAATTTTCAGGCTGGAGAGCAAACACCCGATTATCGATCAGATGATCGCTTAGGCCTCACTTTAAGTACCAAAATAAGTGATCGTTTGTTGTTTAATGGTAAAGTTGGTGTCCCTATTGGTGGTGTGAATGAAACAGTTTTCGCCGGAGATGCGGAAATAGAGTTACTTTTGAATGAAGACGGCACCTTGTCGGCTAAGTTTTTTAATAGGGAGAATAATATTCGCAATTTTGGTGAGGAGATAGGTTATACACAAGGAATTGGATTAAGTTATAATGTGGAATTTGATACCTTCCGTGAATTACTTCGAATCCTTTTCTCAGGAAAAAACAAAAATACTGACAGTACTCCAGATAAGAAAAAGGGAAATTCCGAGAAAGATAATCCACTTTCAAGTTATATTAAAATGAGAGAAGAAAAGGGAGAAAAAGAGAATTAAGATCCTTACAATTAGTCAATTCTCAATAAGTTATTAACTAAAACGTTTGAGTTGCTTCCCGCTTCTTAAAATATAGTTATTCCTTCCATTATTACAATATTTGTTTAGTAGTTTTACTCTTTAACAACACTTAA
>JBBSRC010000039.1:0-35162 GCA_038243395.1 Flavobacteriales bacterium
CATAATTTCTGCATCAAACTGACCAGAAGCCTTATCCATTAACGGCTTTAACCAAATATCACGATTTTCAACCATGGTCACCTCACCATTAGTGCGTTTTACAACCAATACTTTCTCAACATTATCACATTGTTGAAGTGCCTCATCCACAATCCCTTTCAAATCAATGCTTCTATTCCCTCGGAAAGAACCATCTGAAGTAATGACAATCTTACAATCGCTGTCAATGATACGAGTGGAAATGGCTTTAGCTGAGAAACCTGCAAAAATCACATTATGCATCGCGCCAATACGTGCACATGCCAATAAAGTAACCGCCAATTCTGGAATCATGGGTAAATAGACACAAATACGATCTCCTTTTTTAACGCCTTGATCTCTAAGGACGTTTGCCATTTTACAAACGCGTTCATGTAGTTGCTTATAAGTAATATGTTGGGCTTCTTCATTGGGATCATTAGGTTCAAAAATGATGGCCGTTTTATCACCGCGATTGAGCAAATGTCTGTCCAAACAATTTTCTGTGATGTTCAGTTTTGCACCTTCAAACCATTTTATATTTGGTTTATTAAAATCCCAGGTAAGGACCTTGTCCCATTTTTTACGCCATAAAAAGTGCTCTTCGGCTATTTCTGCCCAAAAGTTTTCGGGTTCACGAACTGACTTTCTATAGATTTGGAAATATTCTTCAAGGGTTTTAATGCTGTAATTACTCATATTAGATTATTGTTTAGTGTGAAGTTGTAAAGTTGCTGTTTTTTAAGAACAACCTATCTCCCATAGATATTCATTCAAAAATATAAATAAATTTTTATAGAATCGATTTATTTATGTTTACTATTTGCCATTACTATAAATGATGAAACGAAGTTTATAAATGCATTCGTTTTGCATAAGCTTTAATTTCCTTGATGACTTTCGGCGCTAAAATAATAGTCGCTGTCATTGTAGGGATGGCCATCAACGCGAAAGTTCCGTCAATTAGATTGAGCATCATACTCAAAGGAGTTACCGCTCCAAGAATGATACTTGCTATATAAAAATAATTATAATAATGTTTGTTGTGGGCGCCAAATAAAAAGGACATGCATTTGGTGCCGTAATAAGAATAGGTAAACAAGGATGAAATACTAAAGGTCGCAATACATATCAATAATAAATAATTGCCATATACCGGAATGGCATTATTGAATGCTGCTGCCGTTAAACTCACACCATTGGCTTCACTCGTTTCCCATACACCGGTAACTAAAATGGCCAGTGCGGTTAAGGTACAGACTACCAAGGTATCAATGGCAGGACCTAACATGGCCACTAAACCTTCACGAACAGGCTCATTCGTTTTTGATGCGCCATGAGCCATAGGTGCAGTACCAATACCCGCTTCATTGGAAAATGCGCCTCTCCTAACCCCCAGCAAAATCAATCCACCAACGGCACCTCCCAAAAAGGAATCCCCTTTATAGTTATCGGCCGAAAAAGCATCCGTAATCATCAAGGAAAGATATTTTGGGACTTCTTCAATATACACACCAAGAATTATTATCACTAAAACGAAATAAACTAATACCATGCTTGGTACTAATTTTGAAGCCGTTTTACTGATGCGATCCAAACCGCCAAGAATAACCACGGCCGTAATTGCTACAAGTATGACTCCAATTATAAAATTTGACGTATTAGTTTCGCTAACCCCGTTTGGCTCTAATAAAATATAATTGATGGCTTGTTTTAATTGATTCACGTTAAAAACAGGCAAGGCACCTATCAATCCACAAATACTAAAAAACACTGCTAAAGGTTTCCAAGATTTCCCTAAACCTTCCATAATAAAATACATCGGACCTCCCTGAATACGCCCTTCACTATCCGTTCCTCTATACATAATCGCTAAGGTGCAGGTAAAGAATTTTGTAGACATCCCCACAATAGCACTCATCCACATCCAAAACATTGCTCCAGGACCTCCAATATGAATTGCTACGGCTACCCCAGCAATATTACCCATACCAATAGTGGACGCCAATGCTGTGGACAAAGCTTGAAAGTGGGTGATTTCGCCAGGTGCATCAGGATCGTCATATTTACCTCGCAAAACATTTAGGGCATGAAAAAAATATCGAAATGGTAAAAATTGAGAACGCACCAATAAGTACAATCCCCCTCCAATTAAAAGTATCAATAAAGGTAAGCCCCACGCATAATCAGCATAGGATTGAAAGATCGAATCTAGCGTATTCATTTTAGAGTTTTGATTAGCGATTTTAAAGATATAGTTTTCGGGTTATAAACCTTAAGAATGTCCTATAAAAAATCCGGATTCAACCGAAAAGTTACTAATTTTGGATTTTAACATTATATTTACATTTACTAGCCACAACCTCATTGAAAGCAAACCGACTTTATTTTATAGATGCCGTAAGGGCATTTGCCATTTTGATGATGTTGCAAGGGCATTTTGTAGACACGCTATTAAATCCGATTTACCGAGATGACTCCTATGTAGCCTATACGGTCTGGTCTTATTTTAGAGGGATTACCGCTCCTACTTTCTTCACGATTTCAGGACTGGTATTCCTTTATTTATTACTAAAAGCACACGCCAAAGGAAGTGATAAACAGCGGATTCAAAAAGGTGCAACGCGAGGTGTTATGTTACTAGTGATAGGATACGCACTCCGAATACCATTTTTCTCATGGTTAAAAGGGAGTTTTGATACCTATTTCTTGGTTATAGATGTGTTACAATGTATTGGACTTTCTCTACTTATTTTGATTGGTCTCTATTTACTTTGTAGAAGAAATAGTTACATTTTATCAATAGTATTATTGAGTATGGGCTGTATCATTTTTCTCACAGAACCTTTGTATCGGACGCTGACCTTAGAAAACGTCCCTTTAGTTTTTGCCAATTATCTGAGCAAATCCAACGGATCCGTATTTACGATGTTGCCTTGGTTTGGTTATGTTGCTTTTGGGGGATTTTTAGCCACACTGTTTTTTAGAAGTTCTCAAAAAAAGTATTTTAAGCAGATTACCGTTACTGTTTTTTTCGTATCGGGAATTGTCCTGCTTTTATATTCAACGATTATTTTACAATACCTCTACCAGATTACAAGTATTGAGTTATTTGATCGATCGGCAAACTATAATTATCTTTTTTTAAGATTGGGAAATGTGATGTTGTATTTTGCTTTTTTCTATATGCTTGAACGCTTTATGAAACAGTCCATAGTGACACAGATAGGCGAAAAAACCTTAAACATCTATATCGTACATTTTATCATTATTTACGGAAGTTTTACCGGAATAGGATTAAAACATTTTTATTATAAATCCTTGGATCCTTGGGAAGCTTTTTTTGGCGCTATTGCATTTATAATCGTTGTGTGTTTGATCGTTTTCCATATTGGAAAAACTAATGCATTTATCTATAAGCATTTGAGGAAGTTTTTGCGCTTAACAAAACGAACAATCCTTGGATTTAAAAAACCAAAGCACACCAATTAGTGCTGCTCTGATAAAAAGCGCTCCACATTCGTTTTGATTCGTTCTTGAATGTTATTGACATCTGCTTTTACAAACGGCTCTCCCATGATCTGTTCATAGAGTTCAATATATCTGTCAGAAACCGTTTCAATGTAAGCATCGCTCATTTCAGGTACAGATTGCCCTTCAAGACCTTGAAAACCATTGGAAATCAACCATTGACGCACAAACTCTTTAGATAATTGCTTTTGCAAATCCCCATTGTCTTGACGATCTTGATAGCCATCTGCGTAAAAATAACGCGAAGAATCTGGCGTGTGAATTTCATCAATCAGTACGATTCTGCCATCTCTTGTTTTACCAAATTCGTATTTTGTATCCACCAGTATCAAGCCTCTCATCGCTGCTATTTGTGATCCTCTTTGATATAATTTACGAGTATAATCTTCTAAAACCAGATAATCAGCTTCACTCACGATACCACGTTTAAGAATCTCTTCTCTCGAAATATCTTCATCATGGTCGCCCATTTCAGCCTTTGTGGCAGGTGTGATAATTGGATCAGGAAATTTATCATTTTCTTTCATGCCTTCAGGGAGCGAAACTCCACAAAGCATACGCTTACCCGATGAATATTCGCGAGCGGCATGCCCAGACATATAGCCACGAATTACCATTTCAACTTTAAAAGGCTCACATAAATGACCAACTGCTACATTAGGATCTGGCGTTGCAATCAACCAATTGGGCACCAAATCTTCAGTTTGCGCCATAAATTTGGTTGCAATTTGATTGAGAATCTGTCCTTTATAAGGAATTCCTTTGGGCATCACCACGTCAAAAGCACTTAAACGATCGGTTGCAACCATAACTAAAAGATTATCATTGATATTATAAACCTCTCTGACCTTACCCTTGTAAAGACTCTTTTGACCTGGAAAATTAAAATTGGTATCTGTGATGGTATTCATTTTGAAGAAATATTAGAAGTTTTAAGCATTGCAAAAGTAAGACTATTGACGTTTAGTTCACAAAAAAAAGAGCAGTAAAAACTGCTCTCTATAAATGTTATAAAATAGTAAATTAGAATCTTAGGTTGTATGTGGTACCGATTCCAAGAACTCGAATATCAAAATCATTTTCAGCAAATGTATTTTGATAGTAGGAATAAAAATTCCAATCTCTGTTATGGTATCCTATTTGAGGATTTAAATATAGACCGCCATCATTGTTGTCAACATTGGTTAAAAATCCATAACCGAAATCAACTCCAAGAAACAAGCCTTTTGGTTTAAAGTAATATCTAGCAAATGCTGCTGCCGGAATGATACCGAAATCATCTACCCCATCTTTTCCAAAAAAGTGATCGTAACCTGTAGTCAATCCAATCCCAAAATTTGGCGTTACTAAATATTGACCTTTCAAATTCAATCCAAGCGCAAAAGATGATAAATCATCAGCATCTCCCATAGGAACTCCTGCGTTTAATCCGATTTTCAACCAAGAGTTTTTTGAACTGATATCCTTGTATTTGATACCCTTTAATTCTTGTGCAAAAGTTGTTCCTACAACGAACAACGCAAATAATAAAATAACCTTCTTCATTTTTAACTAGTTTTTAAGTTGAATTCATCCTAGGAGCAAAACGCATACCATGAGCATCTTTTCTAGGGATATTTTCAATTTAAATTTCAAATGCTTGATTGTTAATTTATTATTTTCGGTGGCAGATGAACACTTGTGTCATGTTTCTTCACATGACACTTCCTGAATGCAAAAATACCTGAACTTTTAAGAGCTTTTTTATTCTCTATTGTCAATTTCTTTATAGGCTTCGATGATTTTCCGGACCAATTTATGGCGGATCACGTCAGTTTCATCCAAATATACAATGCCCACGCCTTCCACATTTCTTAAAATCAAAAGGGCTTCCTTCAATCCGGAAGTGGTGCGTCTTGGCAAATCCACTTGTCCAGGATCACCGGTCAGTAAAAACTTAGCGTTTTTACCCATTCTGGTCAAGAACATTTTCATCTGATTATGAGTGGTGTTCTGCCCTTCATCTAAAATCACAAAAGCATTATCCAGAGTACGACCGCGCATAAATGCTAATGGTGCTATTTGAATGGTTCCATTTTCAATGAACTGCGCTAACTTTTCAGCCGGGATCATATCTCTTAAGGCATCATAAAGTGGTTGCATATAAGGATCTAACTTCTCTTTTAAATCTCCAGGAAGAAAACCAAGATTCTCACCAGCTTCCACTGCTGGACGCGTTAAAATGATTCGTTTGACTTCCTTATTCTTCAAGGCTTTTACCGCCAAGGCAACGCCTGTGTAGGTTTTACCAGTTCCTGCTGGACCAATGGCAAAAACCATATCGTGCTGTCGCATGCTTTCAACCAATTTGCGTTGATTGACCGTCTGTGCCTTAATTATTTTTCCACCAACGCCGTGAACTATGACCTCATTACTTTTTTCAGAAGTGGTATAATCGGCACTGCTTTCACTGGTCAGTACACGTTCAATGGAGTTTTCATCAAGCTTATTGTATTTAATAAAATGCTTGGTAAGCATCGTCATGCGTTTGTTGAATTCTTCCAGCAAGTCTTCATCGCCGTAAGCTTTTATTTTATTGCCTCTCGCCACGATTTTCAATTTCGGAAAATACTTTTTAAGAAGTTCAATATTAACATTTTGGGCTCCAAAGAAATCTTTTGGAGCAATTTCCTCTAATTCGATTATAAGTTCATTCAAAAGCTATGGGATTTAATATATTAATCTCTTAAGTTTTATTAGTTTTGTGCGGGCTTAAAAAGTCTCCATTATTTCACGCTACCTTACAAATCTAACTGAAATATTCTATAATAAGTTTCATCAAAACATATAAAGTTTAAATATTTTTCAACAGACACCATAAAGCAGTAGCTTCATAGCAACCCATAAAAAAAGAATACAAATAAGTACATGGCAATCATAACACTAACTACTGATTTTGGACAAAAAGACCATTTTGTTGGTGCAATCAAAGGCGCAATTTATAATGAACTTGAAGAGGTTAAAATTGTGGATATCTCTCATGATGTTTCGCCTTTCAATGTTTTGGAAGCCGCATATATCATACAAAACGCCTATAGTAGTTTCCCAAAAGGGTCGATCCATGTCATCGGAATTGATTCAGAATTAAACCGAGAAAACAATCATATTGCCATAAAATTGGACGATCATTACTTTATATGTGCCAATAACGGCATTATGAGTATGATTTGTAATGAAATTGCTCCAGAAAAGATTGTTGAAATCAACATTCATGATAAAATACAGAGTAATTTTCCTGTTCAGGACGTTTTTGTAAAAGTAGCGTGTCATATAGCCCGTGGTGGTACGCTGGAAGTTATTGGTAAAGTGATTACCGAAATTAAACCCATCAAAAACCTAAATCCGTTTGTGAATGACGATCAATCCCAAATCATTGGGAGCATCATCTATATTGATAATTATGGAAACGTGATCACGAATATCCGTCGCAAATTTTTTGAACAGATTCAAAAAGGTCGTGCATTTGAAATTTCAGCGCGGAGTTATAAGTTCAAGGACATCTTCGTAAGATATAGCGATATAGTAAATTTTGATACTCCCGAAGAACAACGGCAGGATGAAGGTCGTGGTTTAGTCGTGTTTAATTCGTCCGACTATTTAGAAATTGCTATTTATAAAAGTGATCTTGCCACAGTAGGAAGTGCTTCTAGCTTAATGGGACTGAAAATGAGGGATACGGTAACTGTAAATTTTTTGAAATAATAATTGACCTATTACCGATGTCTAAATGCTGATGACTATAAACTGAAGACTGAATACAGCTTAAGCTAAAATTAAAAACCATGTTTGTAAGAATAGTAAAAATGAGTTTTGAACCTTCAAAAGTTGATGATTTTTTGACTTTTTTTGATAGCAAAAAAGATTTGATTAGGAATTTTGATGGGTGTCAGTTTTTGGAACTTTACAGAGATAAGCAGCATACCAACATATTTTTTACCTACAGCTATTGGCGGGAAGAGGCAGATTTGGAAAACTATCGTAACTCTGATCTCTTTAAAACAGTTTGGGCAATTACCAAACTATCCTTTAATGGAAAACCAGAAGCTTGGAGTGTAGATAAACTGATAACACTAAAATAAAATACAACTTTATTATATGTTTGCTATTCTTAAAAAAGAAATCAACTCCTTCTTTGCCTCTCCCATAGGATATTTGGTAATTGGATTGTTTTTAGTGCTCAGCGGACTTTTTCTCTGGCTTTTTAAAGGAGATTTCAATATTTTGGAAAGTGGTTTTGCGGATATGGCCCCATTTTTCCTTTTGGCGCCTTGGATTCTTATTTTTTTGGTACCGGCGGTCACGATGCGCAGCTTCTCTGACGAAAAAAAACAAGGCACCTTAGAGCTTTTAGTAACAAAACCAATTTCACATTTACAAATTGTTTTGGGTAAATATTTTGCTGCTTTACTATTGATCATTCTCACATTAGTGCCCACACTACTTTATATTCTTGCACTTGACAATTTAAAACTTGACTCAAATATTTTAGATTATGGAAATATTATAGGATCCTATCTTGGTCTGCTATTTTTGGTAGGTGCATACGCTGCCATCGGACTTTTTGCTTCTTCCCTATCTGACAATCAAATTGTAGCTTTTCTAATCGCCGTTTTTTTATGCTTTTTCTTTTACTTCGGATTTGAAGGACTTTCAAATTTGAGCGCCTTACCCATTGAACACTTTGGCATGGAAGCCCATTACAACAGTATTAGCCGAGGCGTTTTGGACACAAGGGATCTACTATACTTTTTGAGCATATCCGTCTTTTTTATTGCAATAACCCAATTCAATATTCAAAAAAAATAATATGATCATTACTCCTGTCCTCGTTATTTTCCTTGTCATCGTATTTGCGTTGGCATTTCTGTTTATTAATACTATAGATGATCGCAAGTGGATTACCATTCCGCTCAGTCTTATCTTAACACCATTCTTATATTTCTACGCATTTTATCCTTTGATAAATATTTTCAGTAGCTATCATCATCAGAAATATTTTGATTCCGAACTTTTCATCAAAAAACCGAGCTTTCGTTATGAAATGTATAAAAACATCCAAGAAACAGATACGTTACTCGGCAAATCTAAAGCAATCACAAAAGAACTTTTGGGAACTTACGAATGGTTGACTTGGGATGATGTTAAAGATGACTACGATGAAAATAAATGGAATTATGGACTTGGCATACATCCTGGAGCTTTCAATGACAAATCAGAGGCTATGGAAATTATCTTTAGGAATGATAAAGTGATTAAAGTAAACACCTTTAAATTAGACCTAAAATCTGATGATAAAAAATAGATCAAACCTTATTAAAATTGTTGTTCTTCTGGTCGTCCTTCTAGTGGTAAATTGGATTGGCACTAAGGTTTACAAACGTTTTGACCTTACGCTCGACCAGCGCTACACTTTATCCCAATCGGCTTTAAATATTGTTAAGGATGTAAAATCCCCTTTGATTGTAGATGTGTTTTTAGAAGGCGATTTCCCTTCAGAATTTAGACGCCTAAGAAACGAAACCCAACAATTATTGGAAGAATTTGCGTTAGGTAACGACCAGATTAAATTCAATTTCATCAATCCATTGAACGATGAAAAGTCACGTGATAATAACATCGATCAATTGATGGAACGTGGTTTGGAACCCTTGCAATTGAGTGTCAATAATAGTGGTAAAACCTCTCAAGAATTAATCTTCCCTTGGGCACTGGCGAGTTACAAGGAACAAACGGTAAAAATTCCGTTGATTAAAAATAAAATAGGATCGACACAACAAGAATTGGTAAGCAATTCCATTCAACATTTAGAATATGCTTTTGCGGAAGGTTTCCAGAAACTAGTAACAGAAAAAAGCAAAAAGATTGCCATCCTAAAAGGAAATGGCCAGCTTGAAGATAAATATTTGGCAGATTTCTTGAAATCGGTAAAAGAACATTATTTCATTGCTCCATTTACTCTGGATAGTGTCGCCTCAAATCCGCAAAGCACCTTAAAAAAACTCAATGAGTTTGACCTTATCATTGCCGCAAAACCGACACAAGCTTTTACCGAAGACGAAAAACTGGTATTGGATCAATTTACCATGAATGGTGGTAAAAGTTTATGGCTTACGGAAAGTGTTTCGATGGATAAAGATAGTCTTTACAATGACGAAGGACGCGGCATTGCCTTGATGAACGATCTGAATTTAAATGATTTTTTCTTTAAATATGGTGTGCGCATCAACCCTGTGATTGTGAATGACATGTACTCTGCTCCTATTACTATCGCTATGGGAGAAGGCAGCAATGCGCAATTTCAACCGCTCAGATGGCCTTATTCCCCTTTGGCCGCAGGAAACCCAGAACATTCTATTACAAGTAATTTGAATTTAATAAAATTTGATTTCGCCAATCAATTGGACACCTTAAAAAGTAGCACACAAAAAACAATACTTCTACAAAGCTCTAAACTCACAAAATTAGAAGGCGTTCCCAAAGAAATTAGGTTAGAAGTGGTCACTGAGGAACCTGATCCTGCTACTTATACGCAAGGCCCACAAAACTTAGCAGTTTTAATCGAAGGTGAATTTACCTCAGTTTACAAGGATCGAATAAAACCTTTTAAAATCGATGCGCATAAGGATATCAGTACAAACACTAAAATGATTGTAATTGCGGACGGCGATATCATTAAAAATGAAGTTCTGAAAAACCAACCTCAGGAATTGGGTTTTGACCGATGGACCGGACAAAGTTTTGGTAACAAAGAGTTTTTATTGAACGCTGTAAATTATCTTTTGAACGACGATGGATTATTGGAAATTAGAACCAAAGATATCAATATTGCCTTCTTGGATGCTGAAAAAGTAGAAAATAACAAAACACAATGGCAACTTGTAACTATTGCTCTACCACTTTTAATTTTGGCGCTTTTTGGTATTATCTATAATTATCTGCGACGTAAAAAATATGCATAACCATTGGTTAGTTTTAGTGACTCATTATTTTTTTTAAATGCCCTTGAATTTTTCATTCATCATCTTAGGACTTTTATTTTGGCAAAAAAATTTTAAAAAATTAAATAAGGTTTTCCACTAGTTTACAGTCGATTAATAAATCGAAGCGCATTGTAAACTACAATTTCGATATTCACACACTGTTGATAAAATTGTATAACTATGATTCACTAGTATCAGTTTAAACAAATATATTTGCTCTGCTTAATAATAACATACAAAATAAACCATTACATGAAGTTTATCGTATCAAGTACCTATTTACTCAAACAATTACAAGTATTGGGAGGTGTCATCAATAGCTCAAACACGTTGCCTATTTTGGACAATTTTCTGTTTGAACTGAATGATTCGCAACTGACAGTATCTGCCAGCGATCTCGAAACTACAATGTCATCCATTATAGAAGTTGAAAGTACAAGTATTGGAAGCATTGCTTTGCCTGCACGATTACTTTTAGACACGCTCAAAACATTCCCTGAACAACCTTTAACCTTTGTGGTTGAAGATAATAACACTGTTGAAATCAGTTCTAGTCATGGTAAATACGCCTTAGCTTATGTGGATGGCAATGAGTTTCCTAAAGCCGTAGCCCTTGAAAATCCTAGTACCACAACTATTATGGGTGATATTTTAGCAACCGCTATAAGTAAAACCATTTTTGCGGCAGGTAATGACGATTTACGCCCAGTAATGAGTGGTGTGTTTTTTCAGTTTTCAACGGAAGGTTTGACTTTTGTGGCCACTGATGCACATAAATTGGTAAAGTATACGCGTGAAGATGTTGCTGCAGATCAGGTGGCAGAATTTATAATGCCAAAAAAACCCTTAAATCTTTTAAAAGGAATTTTAGCGGGTAATGATGATGCTGTAACTATTGAATACAACGATTCTAACGCGAAATTTACTTTTGACAATTCCATATTGATCTGTCGATTGATTGATGGTAAATATCCTAACTATGAAGCGGTAATTCCAAAGGAGAATCCAAATAAGCTAACGATTGACAGAATGCAGTTTTTAAATTCTGTAAGACGTGTCAGCATCTTCTCGAATAAAACAACGCATCAAATACGTTTGAAAATAGCGGGTGCGGAATTGAATATTTCGGCAGAGGATATTGATTACAGTAATAAGGCTGAAGAGCGTTTGACCTGTGATTACCAAGGTGATGATATGCAAATCGGGTTTAATTCACGTTTCTTGACAGAGATGTTGAACAATCTTGGCGCCAGTGAAGTTCAACTTGAGATGAGTTTGCCAAACAGAGCAGGGATTTTAACGCCTGTGGATGGACTTGATGAAGGTGAACGTGTTACTATGTTGGTTATGCCAGTAATGTTGAATAATTAAAATTCTTACGAAGGCGGAAATCGCAAAATACAGAAATCAATAAGATTTCAATTAAAAACGCCTACTCTAAAAAGTAGGCGTTTTTGCTTTGATTGATGATTACTAACTAATAAAATTCAAAGTGAAAGGATATTTCGGTGTTTCGCCATTACTGGCTTTTATTGCATTGATTACAGGAAAAATAATTGCAATAATCCCTAATACAATAAAACCTAAAAGCCCCAATCCAAATAACAAAATTAGCGGAACACAAATGATACAATAAACAATCAGACTCAGCTGAAAGTTAATTATGTTTTTTCCGTGGGCATCCATTTTGTACACTTTATCCTTTTGGGTAACCCAAAGGATTAAGGGCAGGATCAAACTTCCAAAACCAGTTAATAAGGTAATAAGTTGGCTCAAATGAGCAATTACGATTAATGATCTGTCTTCTCGCATGATAATTATGATTTAAATTAGTGATTGATGTATTTATATGACGAGCAAGACTTTAAAATGTTACATATAATTAAAAAAGATAATTGAGCATGACACCGCCATAGTAATTACGCGGGTTTCCCGGGTAATAATATCTTGGCTCTACATTATTAAAACCTGTGGCATTAATCAGAATTGACGATGCGTATTTGGTGTCGGCCAGATTGTTTATACCGAAATTGACTTTATAATTTAAATTTTTAAATATTCGACCAGAATAATTCAGCTTTAAATTCAGCACATTATAGGCATCGCTATATAGACTGTTGGAATCATTCATGGGCATTTCTCCTACATACAGATGATTCAAGAAAAAGGAAAAGTCAGCAACATTTAAAGCGACACCGGATGCAATTGATAAGTTTGGAACACCGGTAAGCTCATTCCCAGAAAAATCGACGTCGTCACTCACAAAATCTTTAAATTGATGCCAATTAAAAGAGGCATTAAAATAGGGTGCGATAGTAAAATTCTTCGCTACATTAAATCTGTAATCCGTAGAGATTTCTAAACCTTTATGTAGTGTTCTTCCAGCGTTTCGGCCAATGTATTGGTCGTCTCCCACGCGCTGGGCCACCAACAAATCTTTAATATCCAACAAATAGAAAGATGCTAAGAGGTGCCATTGTTTATTAAAAAAGTACGCCTCACTACCGATTTCATAATTATAACCTTTTTCAGGGCTAATCTCAGGATTCACAACACCTTCTGGGGTTAATGCTTCTTCTAAGCTTGGATAATTAAAACCGTAGCTCACGTTGGAAAAAACATTTTGTTGCGGCGTCAGTTGATAGGACACGTTTAAATTTGGTGCAATGATGGGATCAAAATTCCTTGTCGCTCTTGCATTAGTGTCATCGCTATTAAATTCATCCTTAGTATCGTACTTCGTCTGATTAAAATTGATTCCAAACTGGAGCGTTAATTTTTCCAATAAGGGCAGGGTAATGTCCGAAAAAGCATTGATACTTTTTCTGTCTTCTTGATTTTTGCTCAATAAAACACCTTCCAAAGTCCCATTACCATTGTTGGTGGCGTACAGGTTTTCAATGGTTTTCCATTGGTAATCATCTTTATAGAGTTCTGTACCAAAATTCCAAATTGCTTTTCGTCCTAAAAAATCAATGGTATTGGTAAAAACACTTCGCAAGCCTATCCCATTAGTTAGTTCATCCAAAATATTGAAAGGACGCGGCTCATAATGATCAGAATAGGAATAGAAAACACTGGTTGTATTTTCAAAATTATCCGTAAACTTATGCTTCAGGCTAATGCCTCCTAAAATTTGTTTATCCATCTTATATCCTTTTGCCTTTCCCCAAGTAAAAGCGGCTTTGGATGGATTTTCTAAAAAATCAGTTTTTCCTATGGAACTTGGTAATTGTGCGTAATAATTGGAATGATTTAATAAAAATGAAATTTCGGTTTTTTCATTAAATCTATAGGTAGAATTTAGAACGTAAGAATTTATTTGATAGCGTCCATTATCTCGAAAACCATCTACTTCCATATGATCATAATTAAAATGAATACTAAAGTCATCATCAGAAAAATTAGAAGAAATACTATTTTTAAACAAGCCATAAGAGCCGACTGTCGTACTATTTTGCAGTGATAATCCTCGATTTTGAGGTTTCTTGGAATTTAACAATATGGTGCCTCCTAAATTAGTGCCATACAAAGTAGCTTTCGGGCCTTTTATCACTTCAATGGACTGCAAGTCTTCCACATCATAAAAATCTAAAGAAGTTTCGCCCACACCATTTGTAATTGGAATACCATTAAAATACGCTTTAATTTTATTGGTGCCATACAGCGTTCGCGATCCCACGCCTCTTATAGTAATACGATTTGTATTAATAGCACCACTTTGAATATAGACACCAGGAATCTTATTCAAAGCATCCACCACTGCTATCGGACTTTGTTGGTCCAAAGTTGCGGCAGTAACCGTGCTTGTCGGAACAATAAGGGAACCGTTAGTTTCGTAAGGAGCAGTTATCAATACAGGATTTAGCTCCTGAATATCAATGGCTTGGTTGAGATAAAACAGTTGATTGTTTTCGGAAAACAGATGATTTTTAGATTGATACTTAGGATGCTCCAATATAATATGTATAGGCAGTTGAACTCCATCAGGAAGCGAAAACATACCTTTATTATCGGTTTTAGAAATGACCTTATTTTGAATAATGATTGACACCTTGGGAATCGGATCACCTTGTTCAGACTTCACAATTCCCTCTACATTCTGTGCGTGAAGCACATTAAAAAAAACGGATGTGAAAATCACAACCGCTTGAAAACTTAAAAACTTCATCTTAATTTATTTATTTTTATAACTAACTTTCCAAATAACATTACCTGCATCATCATTAACCAATAAATCTCCTTGTGGACTAACTGTAACCGCAACTGGGCGTCCATAAACATCGGAACTGTTTTTATTAGCGATAAATCCTGTCAAAAAATCTTCAGGCTGCTTCGGCTTTCCATTTTCAAAAGGAATAAATGCCACTTTATAGCCCGACAGAAGGGAACGGTTCCAAGAGCCATGTTGACCCACGAAAGCGCCATTTTTATATTTTTCAGGAAAAGCAGTGTGATCATAAAATGCAAAGCCTAATGAGGCGGTGTGATTTCCTAAAGGAACATCAGGAACAATTGCTGTTTTTACTAAATCAGGCGACTTCCCTTCCATGCGCGGATCTTCAATTTGACCAAAATATGAATAAGGCCATCCATAAAAACCATGTTCTTTAACACTTGTGGCATAATCAGGGACTAAATCATCGCCAAGTTCATCCCGCTCATTTATGGCAGCCCATAACTCCCCGCTGACAGGGTTCCAGTCCATGCCAACCGGATTTCTTAGTCCGTTAGCATAAATCTTTTCGTTGGTGCCGTCTAAATCTACGACGATAATATTGGCCCGACGGATCTCCTCCTCCATGCCATGCTCGCCCACGTTACTAGCCGATCCAACTGAAATATAAATTCTGTCTTTAGCTTTGTTCGAGATGATGTTTCTTGTCCAGTGATTGTTGTATCCACCGGCAGGCAGGTCTACGATTTTTTTGCCTTCTACATTCTTTAAATTGGTTTGGCCTTTTTTGTAGGGATACTTATAAAGTCCATCGGTATTGGCCACGTAAAAGAAATCATTAATAATCAACATTCCGAACGGCTGATGCAAATCTTCCAGGAAGGTTTCCCGAACTTCAAATTGGCCGTCGTTATTCCGATCTCTTAATAGGGTTATTTTTCCAGATTTCTTTCCAGTGGAAGCCTCACTTACAAACAAATCGCCATTGGGTGCAAAATAAGACCACCTTGGATTATCAAATCCATCAGCATATTTTGTTACCGTAAAACCTTCCGGCGCTTTTGGAACTGTGTTTTCTGGCCAATCCACCATGGTATTACTATTAGCAACAGATTCTGTAGCGTAAGGCGCAGCAAGAATTAATTCTCCAATCGCAGTCATCACGGTATCTCCATAATGAACTTTTTCCTTTTGCTGTTCATTGATCTTATCCATCTTGTTTTCTGTTTTTGATTTACAGGAAACTAGTAAACTAAGACCGATAATGCCAAATGCTTGAATAAAATTTTTCATCAGTTAACGTTTTTTATAAAGTTATGTGTTTGCATAAAATTTAAGTAGATAACTTTTTAAATTAAGAATGGTAATCAGATTGATGGGACAAATATTGTTTATTTATTATTAAAATCAACTCATAAATTAAATATGTTTATGGAAGACTACTTGGTTGTTTCTCTTAAAATCAACTTTGTCTTGATGGTTTTAATAATAGGACCCTCAGATGACTTGTTATCAAGTCTATCAATAAGCAACTTCACTGCCGCTTGGCCAATTTCTAAAGTATGCTGGGAAATTGTAGATAATTTAGGATCTGTAAAAGGCAATACATTATCGTCAGAAAACCCGATGATCGATAGATTTTTAGGAACTTGGTATCCTTTTTTAATGGCTTTATGGAGTGCGACAACACCCGATGTATTATCAATAGATAAAATTCCATCCACTTTTTTGTTTAAAGCAAAAAGCGAATCAATCATCTCTTCTAAATCATCATCTTTGGTTACAGAGATTACTACCGGCGCCTCCGTATAGTCTGAAGCTTCTGACAAGGCCTTGAGATAACCATTGGTTCTTAATTTTCCTACGCTTAATTCTTCAATGTCACTTATGAGGACTATGTACTTGCGACCTTCATCCAATAAGTGTTTCGTAGCCTCATAAGCCGCTCCAAAATCATCAATAATGACCTTATCACAATCAATATGATCGGAAACTCTATCAAATAATACTACGGGAATATTCTGTTTCAATAGCAATGCAATATGATCAGTTTTATTTTTGACTTGAGTTTCTTCCGCTAAAGACATAATAAAACCATCCACACTTCCATTAGATAATAATTGAAGACTATTTTTTTCTTTGGATAGCAATTCACTGGAAACGCAAGTGATAATATTGTAACCTTGTTTGGAAGCCTCCGTCTCGATGGCGTAAAGGGCTTTGGCAAAAAAATGATTGAGAACGCTTGGTATAATAACACCCAAAGTTTTTGTTTTATTGCTTTTAAGGCTCAATGCCATCCTATTGGGTCGATAATTGAGATGTTTAGCCAAATCCTGCACGCGTTGAATGGTATCTTTACTGATTTCCTCACTATTGTGCAATGCTTTGGAAACTGTTGATACAGAAACGTTTAATTGTTCGGCTAATTGTTTTAGTGTTACCATGAATGTATAGATTTAAAAAAAAAAGTGCACTTTATAAAAGTACACTCTTTATTCTTCATATGTAAAAGTTAACTAATTTTTTAACAACTCAATTTAAGCAGGTCGTTTTTTCCTCTTAGAATTGTTTATTTTATTGTTAGAAGTAGTGGAGTTTCAATGAGAAAGCCAATTCTGTTAGGTCTTTCTAATTATTTTCACGGTCTGAATGACCTCTCTGTTATAAATTGTTTGATTAAAAAAATTAAAAACCTCATCCAAATGATCAAATGGAATGGAGGACAACTCGTGTTTTCCGCCAATCACTTTATGGAAATAATACGGCGTTTCTAATGCTAGCAACCTATCTACAATAACAGAGGATCCGTCTAATATAAGATATCCTTTTCTTTCAGGCTTGCACTTATGATGGGAGGCACTTCCAAAAGGCACTAAATTATCATTTGTTCCATGAAAAAATACTGAAGGCACTGCATTGGCCATCGAAATATAATCGGCATTCACTATGGCGCCTGCGAGTGAAAAGACCCCTGCAAATTTAACTTGTTCATATTTTTTTAAGTCCTCAATGAAATACTCTCGCATATACACCGCATTCAGCATTCCTTCTGCCCCTGCACTACTTCCTCCTGCGATAATTTTAGTTACATCAGCCCTTAAAAGAACCTGATTGTCGAAAATAAATTTGGCCGCATCCATAAAATCAATGGCTGCGTTTTTAAAGGTAGATAGTTTTTCAGCTTTTGGAGCATCGCAACCAAACCCACTCAGTTGACCTTTGCGAGTAAGCCGATAGGAAATGGAAACACCCAAATAGCCTTTCTCTGCAGCAATTTGTGCTAGTTTCACTTCACTCGGATAATTTCTATTTCCTCCAACGAATCCGCCGCCATGCATCCACAACATAACCGGAACAGAATCATTCTTCTTCATTTTTTTTGGTGTATAAACGTCCATTTGCAAAGTATCCGATCCCTTGATGGCATATGTATAGGTGGTCATTTCAACTTGTGAAAATACGGAAGTTGCAAAAAGTAAAAAGCTGTAAAAAATAAATTTACTCATGGGATTAAAATCTTCAAGTTCACAAAACTAGTTAGGTTAGTATTCTTTCTTGAATGTTCATTATGTATCCAAAAATAAAGATAATTATTGTGAGATTCTATTTTTATGTAATAAGAGATTTAGTCTGATTTTAGTATTTCAGTCCGGTGGAAAAAGCACTAAATATCAAAGGTCTCAAGGTTTAAACATTAAGAAATTAGGCGTTAAACTCAGGTAAATTAAAATCTATTATGACCTTATAATCTAATGCTTACGTAATGTTTATTTGGTAATTGTACCTCATAAACCCAACAGATAAAGCGATTTTATTGTGATGTCTTTTCAAACAATTTATGCGACGACCGCTACATTTATTTTTTGAGACAAAATCGATGTAATATTTAATAATTTCGGTATTGGAACATTGTTTTTTCGTGTTGGTATAAAATCTTTTAAAAAAGCTAAAAAATTGTGGACAAGATTACTTGGATGACTCTTTAGGAATTTCACTGAAATTTATATACAGATTTTATTCTCCCAAAAAAGCTTTAGCATTATTGCTCACCCATTTTGTATAATGGACAAACTTGTAACTCATTTTTAACGGACGGGATTGCCGGTACAAGGACAATTGCTAATTCCTTGTAAAAAATCTATGCCTATGGTAATCATATGCGTACCTGAGTTATAACTTGCCATGGCATTGGTAGTAACTTGATATGAATATGCAAAATAGAACTTAGACTTCATAATCCCAGCCATAGGACCAATATTTAATGGTTTTAAAAATTGGTCATTAAGAAAACGATAAGAGGCTCCTGCCCAGAAATAATCATCTGAATCATTTGTACCGGTATATTGACAATATTTAAAGTTAATATCGGTACTGGAACGCCTATCACTACTAAACATTTGATAATACACTGAAGCAATTAGCATCCTTAATATATAAAGTATAAGTGCCAGGCGCAACATAGGTTTCATTTGATGTGATCCAAGATCCTTGATTATCAAAGCTGTATTGATATGGAGGCGTTCATCCTTGAGGGTTTGTAATACGTACCTTGCCTGCCCCGGAAGGGCCACAACCCGCTAATTCAGAAACTCCCGTCGAGGCCGTTAGAGCATCGTCCGCCTGGGTAATAATTATATTTTCACCTGAACTAAAACACTCAGATCCTCCTAATGAATATTTAATAAGTGCGGTGTAAGTGCCTGCATCAAGATTTGAGAATAGTGGATTTGATGTGTAGGTATTACCATTATTAATACTATAAGAAATGTCATATCCATTGGCATTTGTTACATTAAAACGGATTTCCCCTGTATTAGAGTTATAACATAAAATATCTGTGGACGTTATACTAAATACAGGAGCTGGTGACGCTCCAATCTTAATTGAAGTTTCCGCGATACAGTCGTTAGAATCGACAATCTTTATGTTGTAGGTGCCCGCTTCTGTGACAATGATTTCTGGTGTCGTCTTTAATTTGGTTGAAGTATTCACGAAATAATAGTATGGTGGGGTTCCACCTTCAGGATAAACGGTAATTTCGCCATCTTCACAAGCTAAAGGCATCGTAATGGCAGATGTAGCTGTTAATAAAGATGGATTTATAATTTCAAAACTAACGACTTCAGAACAGCCATCTTCCGTGGAAATGGTTGCCGTATAAGTTCCTGGGATTAAATTGGAAAATGTATAGTCACCTTCCATTATAGGGCCAACATTATGTACTTCTGTAGCTCCTTTTGAAAGTGTGTAAAAATATTGAGGACCGGCATCATTGGCGGCCAACTTAACACTTCCTTTTTCACCATGGCAAAGTGGTTGTGAAACAACTGCAGTGCCAGTAAAATTGCGTTGTCTTATTTGAACATTCGGTACTGAAAAAATACATGGATTAGAAGTTGCACCAGTTTGTTTAACATAAATACTATATTTTTTTGGTGTATTGATTGAAAAAGTATTACTTGTTTGATAATTAACACCATCAATACTATACTCGTAACCAGATGGCACTCCACCTACCACTATTACGCCTAATATTGTACAAGTAATATCTCTTGAAGCAACAGTTGGCTCTAAAATATTTGAATACACATTAAAATAATATTGACTGAAACAACCGCCTTCATAATGTAAGGTAACTCGGTATTGCCCTGCAAATTTGGCGTTATAATTAGGTCCTGTGGCTACTTCACTCCATGTACAAGAAGGATCTTCATTTGCACAATTGTCATTTACAACTACAGAACAGTTGGCCAATTTTTCCCATATAATTTTAGACGTGTCTGTAATATTGGTTTCGATGGCTCGAACATCATTCGCTCCACATAAAAAATATGTTTGGTAATTGTTTTCCATCATTTAGACAAATCACAACTTCATCGGCAAATGGTATTACAGGATTTACAGAGTTTTCTCCATAAGTTACCACGACAAATTTTTGATCTATGGATTGACATGGGGCTGTTGCGGTATTATGAACATAATACGTACCTATGTTTTTTACCGTAATGGACTGCGTCGTCCCAATTACAGGTGATCCTGATGGATTCGTAGACCAATGCGTTAAAATAACCGAAGTCTTTGGTACGTTTTCCGGCAAATTCTATTCTTACATATTTTAAAATGCCTGAATTGCTTTCTTCATTGGAACCTCCATAACTAACGTTATTAAAAGAAGAAGGTTGTAGTCCGTAGTTTACTGACGATCCATTGCCGTATTTATTGATCGGCGCATCTCCAAGAATGAAAATACCGCCTCAGTCGCCTTCCTTTTTTACACTTCTGTTTGACGTAAAAATAATAGGATCGGTTTCCTGTCCTTCCGCCATAATTTTTGAGCCTTTGGAAATAATAAGCGAGCCATTGGTTTTAAAATCCCCAATTATTACAGTACCTGGTTCGATGGTTAGAGTGGTACTATCGGTTACAAATACATTACCTAATAACAGATAGGTATCTCTCTTAATTAATTTGGTGTCTTGAATAATGTTACCGCTCAATATTTGGGTTGCTCTCCATGTTCAATTTGGTTAGACCTAAATTCAGTCCAATTGTTTAACCAGTTATTCTTTCCAATGATTCCTTTTTCCTGTTGGCAAAGCTACTGCCAACAACAAAAAGTAATAAACACATGGTTTGAGTAAAGTTTTCCATAGGACGTATAATTAATAATAGATTTAAGATTTATTTAATTATTGGAACCACACGTAAAAATAAATCCTTTGAAATACAGATAAAGTCGACGAAATGCATTAACTTATTTATCTCTTAAAATAATTACGTACGTATTTAAATGAAATGAGGGAAAAAAACCAATTGTTATTCAAGGAAATAGGAATTGTTACTAGTTTTATAAAAGCACCTCAAAATTTTTGGATCCCTTAAGCATAAAAAAAATCCCAGAAATAATTCTGGGATTTCAAAAAAAGATTTTGTAAAAAAGGTTGATTTAACTCGTTAATAGAGCACAATTTAATATTTATTGAATTCGCTATAGGTATGTGAAGATTTCAGAGTTTCTTCATAAAATAAGATGGCGGAAATTAAATTCGATTTATCAGAATATGGCAACACCTTGTCCTGGAAGGACATAGTACTCTCAAAGTACGTATTTACCGCCTTGACGTTTTCTTCCAATGCTTTTCTATTATCCTTTGTATCCGGAATTCCCAAAGAGGTCATGGTGACTCCTGGCTTGGTGGCAAAAGCAATATTGGGCAAGATTTTAACTATAACTTCAATGCGCTCATTGTATAGGGTTAAAAGAGTTCCTTTTGGAAGACTTTCCAGTTCAGAGCGATCGTGATACTTTGCTATGGAAACTTTTCCAGTGATAATACTTTGAGGTTCTTTTTGTGCGAAACCAGAGCTCGTTATCAGCAAAAAAGCCATACTAAGTAGAGTAAGTTTAGTTTCATAATTGACATTTAGGGGATTACTATCGCAAATTTATGTAATTAAACGAAAAAAACAAGCGTTTTGTCGATTAATTAAATTCGCGTATTCAAATTTGTTCCAAATCATTGAAATTTAGTTTCTCTATGAAAAAAATCCTATCAAGATCATTTCGTTTAATAATAAAATACATCTCTTCAATCGAATTATGGATTCCGTCGCCTTAGTTCTTACTGACGTTACGCTAATAAGGCATCCCAGTCATTTGGGATAATTTAATATAATATTTGCCTTACTTTTGCAGACGTTTATGGATTCACTCACACAAATCATTTTAGGAGCCGCTGTAGGAGAAGCGGTTTTAGGCAAGAAAATTGGGAATAAGGCCATGCTTTATGGTGCTATTGCTGGCACCATTCCTGATTTAGATATATTTTCTTCTTATTTTACAGATACTGTTTCCGCTTTAGAAATCCACCGAGGGATCACCCATTCGATTATTTTTTCAGTGCTTTTCGCTCCCATCTGCGCCTGGTTAGTGACACGCTATGAAGCTTACAAAGATATAAAGGGTTGGTCTTGGCTATTTTTCTGGGGATTTATCACACATCCCCTTTTGGACGCACATACCACCTGGGGCACACAATTATTTTGGCCTATTCAGACGCGACTTGCCTTTAAAACTGTATTTGTCATCGATCCGCTTTATACCGTGCCATTTTTAGTGTTTTTAATTTTGGCGATGTGTCAAAAAAGAACGTCTAAGAAAAGACGCGTTTACAACAATCTTGGACTGATCGTTAGCACCATTTATTTAGGATTGACCTTCTTTTTAAAATGGATGGCTTTTACAAAATTCGAGGCTGCTTTAAAAGACCAAAATATTAGTTACAAACAAATCGACACGCGACCCTCTCCGATGAATACTATTCTTTGGAGTGCCAATATCGAAACAGAAGATGCTTATTTATTAGGCAACTATTCCTTTTTCGACACACAACCCATCACATTTGAATCCTATAAAAAAGATCATGAATTTTTGGGTCCACTGGCAGAAAATGAAAAAGTACAACGCATGATTACTATTTCAGAAGGTTGGTTTACGGTTATTAAGACGGACGACAAACTGCTTTATAATGATCTCCGTTTTGGTTTATTAAGTATGGAAAAAGGTGCGCAAAATTTTGTGTTTCAATATGAAATTGTCACTGATACCGATGGAACTGTTCAATTTATAGAACAAGAGAAAGATAAACGCGATGGAAAAAAAATGATGGTTGATTTATGGTTTCGTATTAAGGGAAATTAACTGCACAATCAACATCCTAACCGTGAAAGCTAAAAGCAATGATATTATTTCTTATCTCTCATCACTCTACCTTTTAACAACATTCTTTTAAAGTTCGTTAATAGCCTCTTGCATTTTCAACAATTTTACTAACGGTTTCTTGATTATAACAAATCGCTTTTCAATTTCTTAATATCCCTTATTATTATAAATTTACCATTCCTAACATTTTTATAATATGAAAATCCTTCACACATCTGATTGGCATATCGGAAAACAACTTCACAAATTTGATTTAAGCGAAGATCTGGATTTGTTTTTTGAATGGCTGGTCGATTATATTACCTCTGAAAATATCGACGTGTTATTAGTTTCTGGAGATATATTTGATCAGGCCAATCCATCGCAGGCGGCTTATAAGCAGTATTATGATGTATTAAAGCAGCTGATCAGTTTGGACTGTAAAATCATATTAACTGGAGGAAATCATGATTCTGCTTCGGTTCTGAACGCTCCAGCAGAACTCTTGAAGGCTTTGGATATTAGCGTGATTGGAGGATCAATGGAAGCGCTTGCCGAAATGTTTATTAGAATTGAAAAAAATAACGAAAAAATAGTGGTGGCTGCCATCCCCTTTTTAAAAGATCGGGATATCCGAAAATCTGTCGCTGGCGAGTCCTACGCTACCAAAATCGAACAAATTAAATCTGGATTACAATCTTACTTTTCAAAAATCAACATTCATTATCAGGAGCATCACTCTGATGAGGTCCTTATTTTAATGGGTCATTTATATGTACAAGGCAGCGAACTTTCCGAAAGCGAGCGCGATATACAAATTGGAAATCAAGCGGGTATAGAAGCACATATGTTTGAGGGCATTCCGCATTATGTGGCGTTAGGACATATCCACAAACCACAAGTGATATCACTGGAACAGAACATTCATTATTGCGGCTCCCCTATTCCCTTGAGTTTTTCGGAAAAAGAAGATTGCAAACAAATTAATGTCATTACTGTCAAAAACAATCAAATTTCACAAGTTGACATTGTTGCTATTCCCAAACACAGAAACCTTATCACTTTTGAAGGTAATCTTGAAGAAGTGGAGGATAAAATAAAAGCCTACTCTGAGCAAACGACTTTAAAATCGTTGGTTGAAGTCATCGTAAATGAGGAGGTTGAGAGTTTAGAAAGACGTCAGTATTTTGAGCAACTTATTGATTCGCATTCCAATCCGCTTCTTGAAATCGTAAAATCACGACTTAATTTTAAAAGTAAAATCCGTGGCGCTAGCGACGCTTTTGCCGTTGGAACTGATGTAGCTGATGTCACGCCAATGCAGATGTTTGAAAAGAAATTGGAACTGCAAAGTAAATTGGAAAATACCGACGAACTCAAGAACGCATTTCGTGAAATATTGGAAGAATTAAACCTATAGATTATGAAAATTCTAAAAATCAGATTTGAAAATATTCATTCTCTAAAGGATAAGCATGAAGTAGATTTTGGAAATGGTCCGCTCGCCGATGCGGGATTATTTGCCATTACGGGTCCTACAGGTTCGGGAAAATCGACCTTGCTTGACGTCATTACCCTAGCACTATACAATCGGATTGCGAGAGTGGATAAACCAGTAAGTAATTCCATGTTGGAGGATGATGGAGGCATTATGACCCGCAATATGAAACATTGTTTTGCCGAAGTGGAATACCGCGTTAATGGCAAAGATTATCGTTCACATTGGTCCATCGAGCGCAATAGAAATAATAATCTAAACGCTCGTAAACAGGAATTGGTTGAAGTGGTAACGGGTCATATCCTTGAATCTGGCACAAAAACACCGGAAAAAAATCAGGACATCATTGGATTGAGCTACGATCAATTTGTAAAAGCCATGGTATTATCACAAGGAGAATTCAGCAAGTTATTGCAAGCTCCTCGCAATGAACGTAACAAATTGTTGGAAGATATTACCGGCGCAAGATCCTATCGGAAAATTGGACAGACCGTATTTTTGCGTTATAAACGCATTGAAAAAGATATCGAGCTAAAAGAAGTTGGACTTGAAAGTATCGAATTATTAACTCCTGAATTAATTGCAGAAAAGAAGGAGGAATTAAAAATGTTCACTGAATCGAAGCCCATAATAGAATTGGCTTATGAGAAGACTTCAGATAAAATTAGAATTCGAGAAGAACTACAGAAAAAAGAAAAAGAACAGAAAGCCTTAGAAGACGACAAATCAGGTTTTACCAAGGATTTTAAAATTTTCGAGCCCTATAAAACAAAACTGGATACGCATGAAAAGCTGTCAAAATACGGCGTCAACTTAAGGGAGTTTGACGCTACTACAAAGGAGTTTGAAAGTCTTAACGATCAGCTGAATCAACTCCAAAAATCGAAATCGGACTTAGAAATAGATCAGAAATCATATTTGGAAAAGGTTTCTACACTTATCAAAGAACAAGTTGATATCACAACGGCAAACTTAAAATTGGACGCCTTCCGAAATCACATTGTCGAACTTCAATCTGAAGAAAAAAAGAAAAGAGAGGAAGCAATTTTGCATCAAACCCAACTCAATAATTATGTGAGGCATATAAACTCCTTTGGTCATAAATTGTCGAAAGCAGAAAACATCGAAACATTCCAACAGCAATTTGATGTCTTGCACACGGCCGTTCAGGAAACCATTAGAGCTTCCGGCATAAATTTACTTACAGAATTAGAAGCCCAATTGGTCAGTAATCGCGAATTGAATGACAGAGCGAGCGATTTACTTAGTAAGAAAGAAAACTCCTTAAAAGCTAAGAAAGCAATTGAAGGCCACTTGGCCACTCTAAAAAATGTTGAAGAGAATTTGCTCCAAGATCTTAAAAAGCTCACAGTTATCGAATCCGAAGTGGTTGCTTTAAAAAAAGAAGTAAAAACTCTCGAAAACAATTTAGAACAACAACGAAAACACCAAAGCTTAGAGGATCATCGGCTCCAACTAACTCCTGATGAGCCTTGTCCGTTGTGTGGATCTTTAGATCATCCTTATGCATTAACGGCACCCCATTTTGATACCAAAGTTGAGTTATTAAAAGAAAAGAAGGATTTACTGGACACAAAATCCAGCCTGGTCATCAGTTTGGCCGAAAACAATAAATTCAAAGAAAGAGAAATTACGCGACTAAAGTCTGAGATTGAAGCCACTACCACTGACTATACGCACAGCCAAAAATTTCTCACGGAGCTTGCCGTTCAACTTCAATGGAATGCAGAAGAAACTTTAGAAACACTGCAAAACCGACGTCAAGAACTAGCCAAAACCATTAAACAACTTGAAAACTATAAACTGGCCTTTCAAGCACATTCAGTTTTTAAGGATGCCACAGAGGTTTTAGTGCAGTGGCAAGATGCTTTAAAAATTTATAGAATTAAACAGAAAGAAAGTGTTGCCCTCTATGATCAGGATGATATCAATCGAAAATCAAATGAATTATCTGCCAAAATCAGTCAGTCTATCGCCACTATTACCTCAGTTGAAAATCAAATTCAGCAGAATAAGCTAAGGTTGAAAGCAACTACGGAAAACTTTGAAAAAATGAAGCAGGAGCTTGACGATATTCTTTTTCAAGAAGACCTGCCAAGTCTTAAATCTTTAAGAGATTCTCTATTAAAAGAAGAAACTGCAAATAAAATTCGAAAACAAGAAAGCTTATTGAACGAAAGAAAGACGCGTATTTCAGAAAAGGAGTCCGCACTTCAAAAATCCATAAAAGAACTGAAAGATAAGGACGACGATCAAGTTTCCTTTGAAACTTTGACGTCACAATTCGAGTACTCTAAAAAAGAAAGAGATGCGCTTTTGGTCAATTTGGGTAAAATCACGCAACGTTTAGAGGATGATCAAAAAGCTCGAGAACGCCAAAAACTAGTTTTGGACGCCTTGAATTTGTTAAAAAAGGATCTTGTTCTTTGGAAAACGATGAATGATTTGGTTGGCGATGCCACGGGAAACAAGTTTTCAAACTTTGTCCAGGATCTTACTTTGGAGCAGCTCATCGGGTTTGCCAATAAAAGATTATCCGAATTTAGCGATCGTTATTTATTGGATATTCCCACCGCTGATGAAGCTGAAAAAAGCGATACGCTCAAAATCTTTGACAGTTATATGGGCAATGCTCGACGCTCGGTAAAGACCTTATCTGGGGGAGAAACTTTTTTGGTCAGTTTAGCAATGGCATTTGCGCTTTCGGACATTGCTTCCCGAAATGTAAAAATAGAATCGCTGTTTATTGACGAAGGTTTTGGCTCCTTAGATCCAGAAACATTGGATCAAGCCATTACGATTCTTGAAAAAATGCAGAATGAGGGCGATAAATCTGTTGGCGTTATTTCGCATGTCAGTGCTCTTAAAGAACGTATAACTACCCAAATCAGGTTGGATAAAGGCAGTTTGGGATATTCGACACTAGAGGTGGTACAGTGATTTCATCATGTACGACTATTTTAAAAACGAAAAGGAAACCGATGTGGTTTCCTTTTATTGTTAATGCTAGATACTTGAATTAGTTGCCTTGACGTTCCACTAAAATCGTTTGGAGACGTTGTTGAAGTTCTTTTTCTTCTTGCACGGCTTTAGCCAAAGACTTATAGCGATCAAAAGAAATTCCGGCAGATTCTATTTCCGTAACGGCTTTTTTCTCCAATTCAGGTTGCATCTTTTCCATTTTGGCAATAGCCTTTGCATGTTTCTTCATTTCATCGGCAGTGGCATCCGTCTTTTTATTTGGATCCATTGTAGCTTCCTGGATTTCACTAAAGCGTTCCAACTGTAATCCTTCATCTTCTATGATAGTCATCATATTTTGTTGTGCCTCTTGGTTTTGCATTTGCACTTTTATATAAGCATCTGCAAACTGACCGAGCTCCGTATCTGAAATATTTTGTTCCTGGGCTGAAAGCGAAAACGCTCCTAAAATAGTTACCAAAAATAATAAACTCTTAATTTTTACTGATTTATACATAATATGATTTTATAAGTTCATCAAACTTAAGTGCATTCTGTTTTTTGACCAATTAAAATCGTCGTCTTAACTCTAATTTATAATTTCAGAGGTTATTTTATACTTTCTTTAAGAACAAGAGGTGAGTTCCAAAAACCGCCCATCACGAATTTAAAAAGTTTATTGTTTTCCGCTTTCTTTTAGAAACTTTTCCTTTCTATTATCCCTGTTCGGATCATAAGTTTTGTACATATCGCCCATTTGTGACAAATACTTTTCAGGATTTACGGTGCCGCGGTGGCACATAACACAATTTACAACGCTCACTTGTTTTGGTTTTGGATCCGGAAAGTGGGGTTTAAAAATGGTATCATTAAGATCGTTGGTCATTTTAATCATGACGCGCGCAATTTCTTTCTCAATTTTTACATCACTCGGAAAATCCAGTTTTGTGGGATCAGTCTTACTTGGTGCATGACAATGTGTGCAATTTACACCCAAAGACACAGCGTAATTATTCATAAGATGGTCCAAGCTGTCTTTCGAGATATCTTGGGGCAGCACTTTCAAGTTCTTCCAACGCGTTTGTGGAACATAGCTTTCATTAGTAGCATAATCAGACTTAAAAGCATAGAATCCCGTAACCATGATCAGCACACTAATAGTGTAAAAAAATGCCAAGAGTTTTTTCTTTATTTTCATAAGATGTTTGTTTTAAGATAATTGTGACAATAAGGTATGAAAAAGATCCTTTAGAATTATTATGAATTAAGTGCAATTGACTTGACTCATGATCCTTCTAATAAATTCAAATATGGATGAATAAACATGAACAGCTTTAATCAAAATATAACTACTAAAGTATGATCCGTTCCTTCCTGTAAATGGATATTTTACAACCGTAATAATGGATTATCTTCATTACTCTTTAGTTTATCCGGAATTGAATTTCTGTAAGAACTTAAAATGTAAACTGACAATCTGATAAAAATCATTTTGTGCCTAATGATAAATCCCTAATTTTACTTTAGTTAGGATATTCCTCACATTTATTCGAAATAATAAATTAAAAAATCATGAGACATCACATCTTAATACCTACCGATTTTTCAGAAAACGCATGGACAGCGGCCCTTTATGCCTTAAAACTATACGCCAATAAACCTTGTACATTTTACTTTCTACATTCTTGGACTTTCGTAAATACAGGATCTCGGACCTATATTTCCCCAAGTTATATTGACATCCTCCAAAACACTTCAAAAGGATTGTTAACTGATTTGAGGGATCGTGCTCAAACTGAAAGCACAAATAATAAACACAAGTTTGAAATGATTTTTACTACGGATTCACTTATAGATTCTATAATATTTGCTATTGGGAAACAAAAAATTGACCTGTTAGTGATGGGTACAAAGGGAGCGACAGGCGCTAAAGAATTTCTTTTGGGAAGCAACTCTGTAACCGTTATTAATAAGGTTAAGCTTTGTCCGGTAATGTTAGTGCCACATAATTATAAATTTGAAATCCCAAGTAAAATTGCTTTTCCAACTGATTTTAATAGATTGTATGGGGAAGAGTTATTAGCCATAAAAAAGTTGGCAGCGTTACATAATTCTTCCATAAACATCCTTCACATTAACGGCATGGATATGCTTACTGATACACAACGGAATAACTTTGATATTTTAAAAGAGTATTTAAAAAACGATCCACATACATTTTATTGGAAAGCGGATTATACGAGAAAAGAGCAAGCGATAAGAGATTTTATTAAAGAAAACACTATTGACATCCTTACGATGATCAATTACCAGCATAGTCTTATCGAAAATTTAACTAAAGAGCCAGTTATAAATAGAATGGGGTATCATTCCGCAATTCCCTTTATGGTCATTCCAAGAATTGAACGATAGGATTTGCATCAAATACATTTCGATAGGTCTGGTGTCATATGTAACTAAAAATGGTGTACAATTACGTACACCATTTTTGTTATAAGTTCAATCCATAAAATTTCGGATAGGCGCTCGTAGATTATTCATGATTACTCAGCCAACGTTGAACATATTCATCATTTCTGGCATACCATTGCGTGCTCATTGCGTAAACAAATCCGTTGTGCTCAAATTCATGATCCCAAGTATATCGAACGACTCCTTTTGCATCCTTCAAAACTTCCGCCTTTTCAGCAGGTGTAAAATGAGCGGGTACTCTTAGAAAAAGTGGAGAACTGATATCAAACGTTGATTTTGAATGATCTTTTCTGCATAATTTATCTAATTCAGCTTCAGATAATCCTTTGGCTACAGTCGCTATTTTCTCTTGAATCTCCGGTGTGGTATATAATCTATTACTCATATTCTTTTATAATTTTATAACTGGCAATATTAACCTAATTCAGTCACATATTAAGGGTAACAATATAAATAGAAGTAAACACTATTGCTGATTAATTTTGATTGATTTCAGGGCATTGTAATTTTCAGTGGCGATGTCTTCGGCATCCTTGATCATTTCCTTGCCTATGGAAGAGGTCAAGAAAAAACCAACGGTCGATGAAATTGCTATACCCACAAATGGAAAATATTTTGACGCGGATTTTACTGCCACTCCTGCTCCTGCCCTTTTCAGAAGAAGAATAACCGCTTCCTTCCCTAAATACTTTGTTCCAAATTGCACGGCTTTGGCTGCCAATACTTTTGCGTTTTTTTTATCGATCAACGCCGTGATAAAATCCTGCTGGGCCTCTCCTAAACAATAGATATCTCTAACATGAAACCCCATCCGCGTTAATAACGATATATCGACTCCAATATCTAGTCCCGGAATGGGATTGATACCATTCACCGCGGATAGTCCTGCGTGAATGCCGACAATTTTATTTGCGAGTTCTTTTTTTTTTGTTAATATTTTCTGACTGGTAATATTGATATCCGCAACAAACCGCTGCTGTTTTATTTTTCCTAAACTTGAATAGATATCATCCAACAGTTCGCTCAAATCGTATTCTTGTGGGTAATCGGCAGAAGTTAAATAAATGCCGTTGAGAGGGTAACCTTTAAGATTATCTTTCAGGTTGCTCAGAACAGTAGTGTAGGTTTCTTCTTCGGATATATCTCTTCTTAAAGCACGGTCGATGGAAAAATCTATTTTCGTTCGGACCGCAAAAACAGGCATTTTAATTTTTAACAGCTCATCAATCAAGTATAAATCATCTTCGTAAAATCGATCGGATGTTACCAGAATGACGCAATCAAAATTGCTGATATTAAATTCTTCAAGATAGCGCTCTTTCGGAAAGTTTACGGTTGAACATCCGGGTAAATCAAAAAAGTTCAAACCCCTATGTTCAATGGGTTTACCGACTTCCATAGTGGTTTCTACTTCGCCAACTTCTGCAATATGCTCTCCGACGATGGCGTTGATTAGCGACGATTTACCAACGCCGCTTCTCCCAATGATGCCGCACTTAATTTTTGCGGTTTCAAATTTATCGAGATCAGCCTTGAGTTTTTTCTCGAGATTAGCAATTTCTTTGTCTTTGCTCATTTTTTTGAAGGGTGCTTATAGCAGATTCACTTTAGAATCGTTTTGTTTAGGTTGCAAATTTAATAAATACTATTCGGATAGAACATCTACATTAGGATAGCATTGGGAATTTTAGCCACACGTTACTGGGTAAGCATGCCTAAAATATTTTCAGGCATTTTAATTTGACTATTTAATTCTGCTCACTGGTATCTGGACAAACTGTTTAATTTCCTCTATGCAAAATGTCATCAATAGCTGTTAATTCCTCCTTCGAAAAGTTCAAATTTTCAATTGATTTTACATTATCCAATATCTGATCCGGATTACTGACGCCCACTAAGACAGAGGTAATGCGATCATCTTTTAAAAGCCATGCAATCGCCATTTGGGCTAAACTTTGCCCTCTGTTTGTCGCGATATGATTTAATTGATTGACTTTATCGATTTTTTCTTTAGTAATGTGTTCTGGTTTCAGATATCGTTTGTCTTTCAATGCGCGTGAATCTTCCGGGATGCCGTTGAGATATTTATCCGATAAGATGCCTTGCTCCAAAGGCGAGAACGCTATGGCTCCTATCCCGTGAGTTTCGAGTGTATCTAATAAGCCATCCTCTTCTATATGTCTGTCCATCATATTATAACGTGGCTGATGAATCAATAATTTGGTACCCATTTTTTCTAAAATCTCACTGGCCCGACGCGTTAATTCCGCTGGATAACGCGAAACACCCACATATAATGCTTTTCCATGCTGAACCATTTGATGCAAGGCACCCATAGTTTCTTCTAAAGGCGTATCTGGATCCGGACGATGGTGGTAAAAAATATCAACATACTCCAACCCCATTCTTTTTAAGCTTTGGTCAAGACTCGAAATCAAATACTTTTTGGAACCGAAATCGCCATAAGGACCATCCCACATATCCCAACCAGCTTTACTCGAAATGAGTAATTCGTCACGATACAATTGGAAATCCTTTTTTAAAATTCTACCAAAAGTTTCCTCGGCAGAGCCATAAGGAGGACCATAATTGTTTGCCAAATCAAAATGTGTGATCCCGCAGTCAAATGACGTTCGGATAATTTGCCGTGCATTGGTAAAATCGTCAGCGTGTCCGAAGTTATGCCATAAGCCAAGTGATATGGCAGGTAATAGGATACCACTTTTACCACAACGACGGTATTGCATGTCCTTATAACGGCTCGGGCTCGCCTCGTAATTTTTTATAGATTGTTGATTAGTATTCATGATATATGTTGAATTTTTTAAATGTTGATGTTCCTTATAATCTCAAATTTACTAAAAACTATGCGCTTTAGCTTATAAAATTTCTGACACTATGCTACCCACTTGTTTAAGCGCACCGCATCAATTTCAAATATTCACTTCTATCTTAAAATTATAAACCATTTACACATAGTGAATTTATGTCGATAAGAAAAAATAGATATGATGACATCTTTTGAGGTAATTTATTTTTTTGTCCTATTCAACTTAGGGAATGGCCATTGTATGATTCGCGAGTAGATAACATTTTCCTTCGGATTGCACATAAGTCCGCATGAAATTGTATGTCGTTGGGCTTGGGCCGCGATCCACTGTTGTGAAGCCAGTAACAACCCCGGTGGTTCCAGAAATTATCACTTTTACATCTCTTGAAATTCTCGATCTAGTGTTATTAATAGTGCTGCTAAGGTTATTTTTCACTTCTGCTAATAAGGTATTTCTATCGTCGGTCTTGACGGCATGGGTGTGCACCCAAATAAAATCTTCAGATAATGTAGTCTCCAAGAAATCGAGATTAAGTTCTAGTAACGCTTTTTCCCAAGTGGCATCTAACTTTTTTAGACTTTCAGGATTCATACAATTTTCTTGAGCGGATATAGGCAGGACTGATAATCCAACAATGAAAATAAAAAGAGGGATGAGTTTCATGATTTTCTGGTTTTGTGTTTATAAAGTTAATTTCAGACACATATGTTTTCTTGTGAAATTAAGCAAAGATCCACACGCGTCGTGCTGACAATCAAGTTTTTATTCTTTCCGCAATTCTTGTAAAACATTTTCACTGAGTTTTTTTTTAAATTATATCTTTTATTGTGTCCATTAGATTCCAAAAATTTCTTTTCGGCAATTTATTGTTCTGAATCTACTTTAGGCCATTTCCAAGCAAACCATACAATTAGTGCGGTAAAAATACTTTTTAAAAAGGCTAAAAAAACTTAAAATAAGTACCACTCAGTAGTTGAAGTAATTCCTATAAACACCGTTATTAAAGTAAATAATGTTCCAAATATGATATTAAAAATCCGGTTTATTTTTGAATTAAGGAAAATTGAAACGGCGATCATTACTGCAGGAATTGCCAAAGTTATTGTTGCAATTAATAAATTGGTGGGACTGTCCATAATATTATCGCCTGTAATTAGGCTGTTTACTTTATCTGGTTTGAATAACTCAAAATAATCACCATAGAAATAACACAAAGTTACTGAAGTCCATAATGAAGCAAGTTTGATTTTGATGTTCATTTTTGGATTATCTAACATTTTCGTGTGTTTTTAAATGTCAATTATAATCCCGATTAAAATAACAGGTATCGTAAATTTCATTTAAGAATTCAGTTTCGAACGGTAGCTTATTTTTCCTAAAATCCAAATTATTTTCCGTGGCTTGAATTGAATCCTTGTTTGCTTGGCTTCCACCGCTACATCTTAATGAGGACCAGTTTTTAATTTGCACTTAAAAAACTTTTTAATGGCTTAAGACGTGTATTATTTATGGTTTTTCTGTTGTAATAAATTGCAATGCTTGATATCGCGATTAGCTGTGCAATGATTGATAAATAGGAACCTTCAAACCCAAAAGCATCTCAATTAATTAAGTTGTTTTCAGTTATAGTAAACTCAATTAAAGAATAAGTGTCTTGTCCGCTGACCTTAAAACCAAGTAGGGATTGAAAAAAATTCCAACTTAAGCGCAAGGCAATCAGAAACCATAAATTCTTTGTATAAATATACGATAAGCCTAAAAGTATTCCTGCAGAAAACAAACTAAACAAATTAAAAAATAGAGGTCAGTATCTAAATACGTATCTTTATTGTCAGTAAATACATAATATTATGGATGTTTTTAAAGGTCAAAATCTTCTAGAGTTCTCTGATCGGTTCAGAACTAATGAAGATTGCAAGAAATACTTAGC